>JBILGL010000054.1:0-13311 GCA_044351075.1 Isosphaeraceae bacterium
CGGTGATTCGCAGTGCCCAGCCTGAACTGGCCCGGCTTCGTGACTTGTTTGATTTCACACAGCCTGCACAAATTGCTGGCCGAAGGCCGCAAACGGTTGTGCCCACACAGGCTCTCTTTCTGCTCAATAACAGCCTGCCACGCAAACGGGCCGCTGCAATGGCCAGTGCTATGGTTTCTATGAATCAGCCGAACGAATACAGAATGAGGCAACTTTGGCTGCAAGTCTTCAATCGTCCGGTGACAGAGCCGGAATTACGGGATGCGATTGAATTTCTCGCAGAGGTGGATACACCAGCAAAACCTTCAGCTTTTCAGTCTCCCGATTCTCCAGTCAAGAGAAACACCCAATCTGATTCAGATCGACAAGTTGCTGCATGGACAGAACTCTGCCATGCATTATTGTGTACGAACGAATTTATCTTCAGGCAATGACAAAGGGAATTCAAATGAAGATCGGGCCTGATTTGATCAATCGACGTGCTTGGTTACAAACAACATCCTGCGGGTTTGGCTCATTGGCATTGGGTGGGCTTTTACAGGTAGCCGCTGCCAGTTCAAGTTCGATCGCTGGCCAACCACATTTCCGGCCAAAGGCCAGCCGTGTGATTTTCCTCTTCATGCAGGGCGGCCCATCTCAGCCTGATTTGTTTGATCCCAAGGAATATATTCACAAGCGGCATGGTCAGCCAATTTCATCGCCCCTGAACAAGAATCTGCTGCAAGTTGGCACTGAGAAATTTCTAGCCCTTGGCACGGCAGTTCCCGTTAAGCCTCGCGGCGATTCAGGCACCAAAATTTCGGACCTGATGCCGCATCTCGCCACCATTGCTGATGATATTTGTCTGCTCAGGGGCATGACCGCCGATAACCCGCAGCACGCTCCGGCCGAATTGCAATTTCATACAGGATCCATGACCGATGTGCGCCCCTCGATGGGTGCTTGGGTAAGCTATGGTCTTGGCACGGAAAACCAGAATCTGCCAGGGTTTATCACGATTCATCCGCAAGCCGATGTGCGATATTACGGCTCGGCATTTCTACCGGCATCACACCAGGGAACAAAACTAACAGCTGACACTGATTCTCCAATTGAAAATCTCAACAGTATTTCACCATCCGCCAAAGCCCAACGTCAGCGGATCGATATGGTGCAGCGATTAAACCGGCGTCATGCCGCGCAATCGCCGCAGGATTCAGCCACGCAAGGCATGATTGAAGCCATGGAACTGGCATTCCGCATGCAGGCTACAACGCCTGAACTAGTCGATATCAGCCGTGAATCCAAAGCCACGTTAGATCTTTATGGAATCGGTAATCCGGCGACTGATCGCAACGGCCGTGCCTGCCTGCTTGCCCGCCGAATGAGCGAAGCGGGTGTGCGATTTGTGCAGGTCACGATGGGTGGATGGGATCATCATGGAAATATCCGTAGTAGCTTGCCAGCAAGCTGTCGAGGCACAGACCAGCCTGTTGCTGCCCTTATCAAGGATCTGAAATCACGTGGCCTTCTTGATGAAACGCTGGTGATTTGGTCTGGCGAATTTGGGCGCACTCCTTGGAGTCAGGACTTGAGTGGCACTTCACCTATCGATGTGCATGGGCGGGAACATCAGCCACAAAGCTTCTGCGCATGGATGGCCGGCGGCGGAATCAGGCCGGGGATCACATGGGGAGAAACCGACGATATGGGCTTTGAAGTCGTTTCCGGAAAAGTCCATATACACGACCTGCATGCAACGATTCTGCATCAGCTCGGTCTTGACCACACTCGACTCACCTGGCGTCATCTCGGCAGAGACTACCGACTGACTGACGTCTATGGCGATGTTGTAAAAGAAATCATTGCGTGAATATTTGACACCATCAGTTGTTAAACAATCAGCATGTCAGCGATTTGCAATCGGGGCAGGGATGCTTACCTTTGGCAAAATCAGATTCCTGAAACCAATTCGGCGCGGCACAGGTTGCCGACGAACGATGGGCGTTCTAGCTACAGGTGCTTTCGGTGTAGTAACCGGTGTTGTGGGTGGTGCTACATAAGCTGGTAAATTGGTTGCGGCTGCAGCGTTAAGATATCCGCCTGAACCGACCTGACCTGCCAACTCAGTTGTAACATGAGCAGTTGATTTAATTTGCGAAACAATTTGGGCAGCCGAAAAATCGGGCCTGAGAGAGGCCACAAGTGCTACTGTAGCCGTAACATAAGGGGCGGCCATGCTGGAGCCATCCCATGTGTCATAGGCCCCACCTGTGGTGGAGAGGATACCAACACCTGGAGCAGCGATGTCAACCGTGCTAGCGCCACGATTAGAAAATGAGGCCAACTTTCCAGCCGAATTTACGGCCGCAACGGAAATCATATTGGAATATCGATAATTTCCAGGATAACTCGGAACCTGGTCGTTGTTTACGCCTTCATTTCCAGCTGCGGCCACAAAGACTACATTTTTCGAAGCAGCATAGGCGATGGCACTTTGTAGTGCCGGGCTTCCAAACGACATTGTCCAGCTCGAATTAATCACCTTTGCGCCATTATCCACCGCGAAATAAATCGCCCGAACGGCAGCATTTAATGAACCATTTCCGTTGGCATCGAGCACTTTCAAGGCCATGATCTTTGCCCCTGGGGCAAGGCCTACTCCGCCCGCCCCGTTATTGGCCGCTGCCGCAATAATTCCTGCCACATGCGAGCCGTGCCCAGCGTCATCAAAGGCATTACCTGAATTATTCAAAAAATTTGCGCCGTATGTATTGTCGGCAAAGCCATCCCGATCATCATCACGACCATTTCCGCCAATTTCGCCGGGATTCACCCACAACTGTGAAGCTAAATCCGGATGTCTGAAATCTATGCCACTATCAATTACGGCCACCACCACACCGGCACCCACCGAGCGGCTCCATGCCACATCGGCGTTGACTGAGGCAGCACCTGTTCCGGCGATTGCCCACTGGTTTGGTGCCATTGGGTCAGAAACGGGCAGAGCAGTAGCATGAATCGAAACATCAGTTTGGGAAGATGAGATCAGACCAATGTTCTGCCAGTTTTCCAGCATTCGCTGTCGGTGATAGGGGCCGCTGAAAACGACGCCTAGCGTGTTCGGGCCGTAATTGCCATCGATATAGCCGCCACTGAGTGCGAGCGACTGGCAAATTTGCGGCAGCTTGGTAGTATCCACTGGCTGAATCAGGGCCGAATTATCGATCGTAGCCTTGGGCAGCGGGCCAATCGACGCGACCGCCATCAGATCTTTTTGTTCCATGAGATCAACAAGCGGCATATACACTCTGCGCGTGCGGCTGAGTCTCATCGCAGGAGTTCTTTCTGAATGTCCATCTCAAAAGTTGCAGCATCACCAGTGAAGTCTAGTTTATTTTCGCATTGTTTGAGTGAGAGTCAATCATTATTCTTCCAAACCGTGCTCTCAATAGAATAGTTAAGGTTGGTTGTTCGGATGGTTTGAGCAAAAATGATGAGAGCCGGGTCGCTTGATTAAACCGAATTCGAAATGTATCCTATGCTCTAAGAGGATTCAATTGCAGATCTGGATTGATCGAGCATACAAAGTCGAAGCCAATTATCATATGACTGAAGCCACATCGCCAAAACGCCCGCTACTTTCTTTTGTGATGACAGGCCGGAACGATGGCTTCATGGGCGATTTTAACTGGCGCCTAGGCACATCTATTAATATTATGGCCCGGGCGGCGGCCAGACTTGGACGTCTGGATGATCTTGAGATCATCGTCTCTGACTGGAACAGCGAAATACCTCTGCATAAAGTTGTTGAGCTCGTTCCTGAAGCTAAAAGGATTACCAAATTTCTGCCCGTGCCGTCGGAAATCGCTGTGCCGGCGCAGAAGGATACACTGTTCCCACACTCAGTAGTCATTAATGCTGGAATAAGGCGAGCAAGTGGGGAATTTATCGCTCAAACCGGTTCGGATGTTGTTTTCAATACTCAGTGTTTAGATTCTCTTTTCAACAGTCTTGAAGGAAAATATGGCAACATTTCTGTTCGAAAAGCTTTCTTGTCAGGTGGTAGGCGTCATATTCCTTATGGAATTGTTAATCGAAGACTACCTATAACTGAACTAGAAAATTACCTAGTCAGAAATTCTGCATATTTTCCTGAAGAGAGAGGTGGAGCAGGGCATGCTGCCCCCACCAACTTTATGCTAATGCACAGGGATATGTGGACTTTGTCGACAGGTTTTGATGAAAAAATGATTTATTGGGGTTTTAACGATATAGATTTAGCCTTGCGAATTACAGCTCAATATGAATTTATTGCACTTGAATCATACGGCGTAAACTCATTGCATATGGAGCATTATCCTAAGCCTCGAGACTATACTCCAGGCAAAACCTATCAGAAGCTTAATCCTGTTGATGATCTAACTCCTGAGTTTGCGCCCAATCCTGCCAACTGGGGGCTTGGTGATTTCGATATTCCACTGATGCCCTGCGAAGGGCCAGAGCCGGATATCATCAGCGGGGTGGTTGAAGAGACGCCGTGGTATGGCCCGCTTGAGAATCTTGGGCAAGAGCTTACCCGGCCCGAGGTTCAGAACGCAGTGCGAGATGTGCTCGCCCATTTCGGCAATCTGCCGATCCCGCCCAGCGAGCACCCGGCCCTGATCACGCTGGTTTGGTGTCTGGCCGCCCGTAAACCTCGTTCTTATGTGGAGATTGGTTTTCGGCTTCCGCACACAGTTGCACTGGTTGCAAGGCATTCGCCAGGCACAGAGCTGCAACTTGTTGCAGATTTTGAACGCCGGGCGGAAGATGACCGGCTGTTCTACAACAAGCCAGAAAATTCGCTGATTTTCTACCTGACCAATACGCTCAGGCACAACGGGCACTGGTCTTACACGCACTACATGCAGCAGTCGCAAGTTGTTGATGGGAAGCAGGTTGAGGCGGAGCTTGACTTCAAGGGGCCGCTTGATCTGGTCTTTGTGCGAGTGAATGACGATCGATTGCTGGCTTCGGTCCGGCAGGCCTGTGCTCAACTTCGCAAGGGGGCGGCGGTTATTTTGACGGCAAGAACACCAGAGCTATTACAAAAGGCTCAGTCAATCGTGACGGAGCAGTGCCCTGGCCATCAGATTGTGAACTTTGGTGATGGGTTAAATGGATTGGTATTCGATTAACAGTAATATGTCGAGAATTATTGAAAATCAACCAGGATTTAGCCTGTTCAATGCATGTTTCCAGAAATGGTTACTTGAATAATGATCCTGATAAAACTTTTCAGCATCTTCTGCGATTTTGTTTCGGATATCTTCATTTTCTAAAAGAAATTTAGAAAACACTTCCGCCTGTTTGAGATTTGATACTGGCACATAATGCTTAAATGGAATGAAAAATTCATCGATATTTGAGCCAACTTCCTGCAAAACAACGGCTTTTGCCAATACAGCTTCAAAAAAACGTCCTGTAACTATGTTATCCGCTTCATTTACCCAGCCATTATTAAAAACAAGTTTTGCTCTCGACATGAGATTTCCATACTCAAGATGTTCCAGTGCATTTTGTTTCTTTCTATCATGCAATTTAGCAAAAACGTTGACTCCGGAACTTCCCAATGCATTTATCCAGATCAATCGATTTCTTGAATTAGTTCCCAGATAGAGTAAATCAATATCTTTCTTACTATTATTAATAAATATTTCGTCATTAAAAGCCAGACATGGAGACAAAATACACTTTGATTCTTGTCTGAAATTTGTTGTAATTCTGTTGAAACAAATTATCTGGTCCGAAGATTCATTCCATATTTTATAAAAATCAGGCTGTGAGTCATATAAATCAGCGATTACGGTGATGATTTTAAATCCAAATCTACTCTTTAGTCTATTCCAAATATTCGGGTTTACCGTCTTTTCATCTGGAATGAAATTTCCATCTGTAATGACGACGTCAATCTTTTGCGCGTTAAAAAAATTTTCGAGTTGAGTTAAAGCTTCGTGAAGTGTAAAATCTTTATGGAAATTGCTATACATTAAATTGCTTGAATCAAAAGTGTTGACAGTTAGACCGAATTTTTTTGCACTTTCTGAATAATGGTAATAAAGGTCGCTTATGATATATTCTGAGCTACAATTAATATGTTTAGCCATGACGACTGCTATTTTGCAATCGTTCACTTTGAATTGGGAAATTTCATTATAAATATTAAGTAATTTAGGGTCTGGTTCATTTGTATTTTCTGAAAACAGTGTTTTGCAAATTTTCATGTTTCTTTCGTGATTGTCATTAAAAATTGAATCTTCTCTAAAAATATGTTTTCCATGTATGATACGCATTGCATTTGCTTTAAATAAACTAAATTTAACTTTTTCATTCATGTCTTGTGTGATAACAATATTTTCGCCAGACTCAGCGAGCCTCTTAGTTGCCCACGCTTCAAGTTTTATATCACCAATACTGATTGAGTATTCAATCCACTTAAAATAGCTCATATATAATACTCGTAGTAATGACAGGTTGCATTAGAACTCAAGAAAAATCTCTAGTGCTTTAAGTTTGCAGCAGGCTGATATCAAGGAATAGACCTGAAACATGAAAACGATAAAAAGCCTGGCCAATGAGGCTTGGGAAGTTGTTAAACTCGATGGAAAGCGGAATGCCGACCGGAAGTGGTGCAAGCAGATCGGCCATGTAGTCGAGATAATGTATATAACGGTTGTACCCATCAATGGCATAGGTTTTCATAATTTGCCAAAAGATCAGTTTCGGCCTATATTCGGTTTCTTCGTTTAATCGAGTACCTTGGCCTGCACATAGGATCATGGTTTTCATCGATATAACTTGGCTTAAACGATTTGTCTTCGTTTAAAAATCACTCTTTTTCAAAAACATATTTAAACCATTCACGTGACCGAAAAGGCGAGTGAACCCCGGAAGCCGAGCCGCTTCGGCAGCCGATTGAACGCAACCGAATTTTAGTTGCGGGTTACTGTCGTCGAAGAGTACGAACCCGCCTGGAAGCAGGTGTTTGGCGACGTTTTCAAAATCCTTTTTGGCGGCTTCATAGGTATGGGCACCGTCGATATAGGCGAAGCTTATTGGCCCGCCCAGTTTGACTTTGTTGCCGAAAACGTCGGTTGTCTCTGCACCGGCATCCCACATCTGGAAGAAGTCGTCAGAAAAGGCCTCGATCGTCGTGGGCAAGTTACGGGCAGCGAACAGGGAGACGTTGTTTTTGTAGGTCTGGACGCAATAATCGCGGAATTTTTTGGAGGCTGCATCAAAGAAGCCACCGATTGGCTTTTCGGTTTCTTCAAAGTGCCAGGGGTCGGCATTAAAGATTCGGTTTGTGCGTCCAAGGCGAGTGATATAGTAGGACAAAACGCTGACGGATACACCTAGAAATGAACCGATTTCGATCACTGCACCGCCGTCGGGCATGTGACGAATAGCGTGGTTGAAGCAATGGCTATTGCCATCGCCAACATTGAGCCATCCGCCAATCATCTGGATGACCCAGCGCAGGTATTCGTCGTGATTGACGATATGATTGGCAATGGTGAAATCAATTTGATCAAGAATATTTGCCGGAATTTTGGAACGAAGAACGCTTTCGAGAGCACCCACGCGAGGATTTTGACCCTTGCGCAGGCTGGTTGTCATAAGAATTTGGGCGAGAGAGTCAGCCGGAGCGTTTGTCAGGTTGACATTCGAAAGGGAATCGATCAGTTCCTGCATAGGCCAGTCGCCGGCGGGGAGCTCGAGCGATAAAGGGGCGGAAGATGCGATGTTGTACAAAACCTGGGCTGTGTTTTGGTCGATGCCGATGCTCATAGTGTCCTCATTTATCTTGATATATTAGTATAGCTTGGAATTTCTTCATTTGTTTGAAAATTTCCTACACCACAGCGAAAAAATCCGCTGCTTGTGCGTAAGTTTCTGGGAGGCCGATGTCAAGGAATGGGCCTGAAACAGGAAAACCATAAAAAGACTGGCCGATGAGGCTTGGGAAGAGGTCGCGTTCGATGGAAAGCGGAATGCCGGCCGGAAGTGATGCAAGCAGAGAGGTTTTCAAGAGATAGATGCCTGCGTTGATTGAGCCTGCTCCGCCGGCGGTTTTTTCGAGAAATTGGAGGATCTGGCCGTCGGGGGCGAGAAGAACGCGGCCGTATCGGCCAGCGTCGGCGACGTCAATCACCGCAATGGTTCCGTTGGCATGTTGGGCTGAGTGAAAGGCGAAGAGGTCGGGGGCATCAAAGCCGCAGAAGGAATCGCCATTGAGGACGAGCACGTTTTCGGACTTGGCCTGAATACTGGCGAGTTTGAGACCGCCGCCGGTACCGAGGGGTTCGGTTTCAACCGAGTAATCGATTTGGAGAGAGCCGTGGCGGTGGTCAATGGTTTGGATGATCATCTCGGCCATGTAGCCGATGGAGAGAATGACGCGATGGAAGCCCTTTTTTTCGAGAGAATCGAGAAGATAGGCGAGCAGGGGGCGACCACGAACATCAGCCAGAACTTTGGGGCGGTCGGAAACGACGGAACTGAGCCGAGTGCCTCGGCCGCCCGCGAGGATGATGACGTCTGTTTCGGAAATCAGTGCCATGTTTTGTGAGGAGGTGAATGATCAGGCGTTTTTGAAGACATTTCGGGCCATCATGCGATAACCTTTGATGAGTTCGGGGATGCCTTGATCAAGGGTATGGATGGCTTCGAAGCCGGCTTCGCGGAGGCGCTGATTGGAGACGACGTAGTTTCGTTTGTCGGGGTCCTGGCCGATTTCGGAATATTCGATATGGAATTTAGGAAGGTATTCTTTGACTTTAGCAGCGAGTTCGCCTTTGGAGAGATTGGCTTGGTCGAGCCCGGCGTTGTAGGGACGGCCTTTCATAGCGTCGAAGTTCTGGACGCTGTGCAGGAAAGCGCGGGCAACGTCGCGGACGTGGATGTAGTTTCGCTTGAAGTGGTGTTCAAAAAGAACTATATAGCCATCAAAAAGGGCGGTATAGACGAAGTGGTTAACAAGAAGGTCGAGTCGCATGCGTGGAGACATGCCGAAGACAGTGGCGAGGCGGAGCGACATGGTGTTCGGGCTGTCGAGGAGTTCCTGCTCGGCCTGAACCTTGGTTTTGCCGTAAATAGAGATGGGTTCGAGCGGCGTTTCTTCGGTGCAGAAGACGTCGCCGGTGGTGATGCCATAGCCGCTGTTGGTATTGGGGTAGATGACGGGTTGGTTGGGACTTCGGAGTTTATTGATAAGCTGGATTGCGCCGAGGTTTGTGGATTCGGCCAGGTAGGGGTCGTTATCGCAGGCGGAGGCACCGACCACGGCGGCCAGTGGAATGATGAAATCAGCCTGGCTGACGAGCTTTGACATGATGCGTTCGTCGCGGACGTCGCCTTTGACGAAGTCGAAATTCGGATTGGCGCAGAGATGAAATGGGCCGTTTTGGTTCCAGAGAAGGCGATCAACAACTGTGACACGGTAACCGGCGTTCAGGAGGTATTCGCTCATGATAGAGCCGAGGTAACCGAAGCCGCCGGTGAGAAGGATGTGTTGGGATTTCATGGTCGAATCTTTTAAGCCTATGGATATCAATTGAAGATTGATCAGATCTTGTTGAGGACAGAGCAGAGTTCGAGGATAAGCTCTGGTTCAAGGGATGGGTAGTTGCCGATGTAGAAACCGAAGAAGTGGACATGATCGACAACTGGATATTTTAGGGCCTCGTCGGCACCGAAGAGCTTTTTCAGATAAGGCTGACGTAGCTGATTGCCGCCACCGGAAGTGCCTCGGCGGAATTCGACTTTCATCTCGCGGAGGCGTGCCATGACTCGGTCGCGTAGTGCAACATCAGGCTCTCGCAGAACGAGGGTGAATGCGTAGTTGCTGCTGCCTTCGAATGCGAATTCTGTGAAATAGCGTGTGGAATCGAGATTGTCGAGGAAGAGCTTGAGGTTTCTCGAGCGAAGGACGTTATTGGCATCAAGTCTTGGCAACTGTTTGCGGCCAATCACCGCATTGATTTCGGTTGATCGCACATTGTAGGCAGGGAAGGCGAAGATGAAGTCTGGGTTTAAGTCTGGATGGTTATCGTAATATGGTGTTTTGTAAGAATCATCGCTGCACTCACGAACCATCCCATGGGAGCGGAACATTCGAAGGATTTCATAAAGGCGGCGATCATCGGTGCAGACCATTCCGCCTTCGATCGTGCTGAGGTGGTGAGCGTAGTAAAACGAAAAATTGCTCATGAGAGAAAATGAGCCGAGTTTTTTGCCGTTCATCGTCGCGCCGTGCGATTCGCAGACGTCTTCGATGAGTGGAATTCCTCGGCTATTGAGCTCTGCAAGCAATTCTGGGCTAAGTGCATTATAGCCCAGAATATGGGTCATAAAGACAGCTTTAGTATTTGGAGTGATTTTATCGAGGATTTGTTGATGATCCATGCCGAGCGTGCGACGATCGATATCGACAAAAACCGGAGTAAATCCGTTCTGAAGCACGGCGGCGATGTCAGAGACCCACGTGAGTGGCGGGACGATAATTTCGCCGAGTCCTGCTGTTTCCCGAAGTGCTCCGAGAGTGATCTGGTTGGCGGATGAGCCGGAATTGACAAAAACGCTATACTTCACGCCCAACCAATCAGACCATTCACGCTCTAAGGCACGAACATTGGCGGATTGAGTGAGTATCGGATCGCCGTCAGAAAGGAAATGAATGACGGCATCGAGATCTTCGCGGCTGATATTGTTTTTCATCAGCGGCCAGTCGAGGGTTCGTATGGGATTCGCGGCTTGCGTCATGATTGGTTCCTGTCTGATGAACAGCTTTCAATTTCTGTTCGAATTCTGTGCTTTGGATATTAAACCAGTCTTTAGAACGGGCCTTTAAACTCCAGAATCTCTGCAGCTTCAATATGTTCGGGAGTCCATGCTGGCTGGTCGCTTTTCACAAGGGAAAATGCGGCAGAGGCGATCGTTGAGGCATTTGGGTAATAGAGAGTTTCCAGTTTCTTGGTAGTGGGGCAGGCAACTGGCGCGAAGCCCATACGCTTGAAGGTGAAAGATTTTTTACCCTGAAGATGCTCGCCAACAGCGGCTACGATTTCGGCACTTGCACCGGTGAAAGTCCAACCTGAATCAACAACAAGCAAAGCGCCGGTTTTTTGTACTGAATTTGCAATTGTTTCGACATCCAACGGGCTAAGCCAGACTGGGTCGATTACTTCTGCACTGATACCAATCTGCTCAAGGGCTGTTCTAGCCCTCATACATTCCACCACGGCATGTGAAACGCCTACTATAGTCAGATTGCTTCCAGAGCCAAGCACGCGAGCCTTACCTATTGGAACGGTGTAAGATTCTTCGGGTACATGACCTTTTTGAAAATGAACCATTCGATGTTCAACGAACATAACGGGGTTGTTGTCTCGAATGCTTGTTATTAAACATCCTTTTGCATCATAAGGCGTGGTCGGTGCGACTACCCGTAAACCTGGGATGTGCATAAACAACGAATGCAATCCCTGAGAATGCTGTGCACCTTGCCCCCAGCTCCGACCGATAACAGAGCGAATGACGATTGGAACAGAAACTTGTCCGCCGTACATATAATGACTTTTAGCCGCTATATTGATGATCTGATTCATTGCAAGCAGCATGAAATCCATGCGGATGTGAGTGTGAATCGGACGCATACCAGCCATGGCTGCGCCAATCGCGACACCAGTCATGCCTTCTTCAGAAAGTGGCGTATCGAATACACGATCAACTCCGTACTTTTCAGCCAGCCCTTTGGTAGTTCCATACATTCCCTTAAAATCATCAATACCTTGACCCATGACGAACACGCCCGGATCTCTTTTCATCTCCAGGTCGATTGCTTCATATATCGCCTGTGAATAATTGATAGTTCGTTGTGCTTGCACTTTATTGTCCCTGATCAATGTTCAAAACGTTTCTGGATTATTTGCTTTCAGACTGTTGCAGGGCTGAAGAGATCGGTCATCAATTCAGAATCTGGTGGAAATTCAGCCGATTCTGCAAAAGAAAACGCTTCTTTGATTTCAGCCTCAACTTCGGCGACAATTTTCGTTCTGACACTTTCAGGCAACTGTTGACCCACGATTTTGACCTGATCGTTTTCAAACCATTTTTCTGCTTCACTCCGGTCTCTATAGCCGAACTTGAAATCCTCATTTGGCCCTACATGCTCTTTCCATCGGTAGCACATAATTTCAAAAAATTTGGGCCCACTACCTGCTCGAATTTCATTCACTGCGGTGGCAATTTGTTTTGAAATATCCGCAGTGTCCATTCCTTCAATCTTCTTTGATGGAATGCCATGAGATGCTGCCATCGACGTTATACAATCTCCGCCACGACGAGCGGATTCTCGAGAATGGATCGCGTAGTAATTGTTTTCACAAATAAAAAGTACTGGCAAATTCTTTAAGGAAGCGAAATTCAACGATTCGTGAAAAACTCCCTCCTCAATTGCACCATCTCCAAAAAATACTGTAACGATATTCTGTTTTTTTCTACACTTTTCTGCGAATGCATACCCGACAGCAGTCGGTATTGTTGATGAAACAACGGCAGATGCTCCCATCACACCAGCGGAAGTATCAACCAGATGCATTGAACCGGCTTTGCCCTTTGCGCAACCAGCCATTTTCCCATAAAGTTCTGCGATCATTCCTTTGAGATCACCACCTTTTGCCAGGTATAAGGCATGGCAGCGATAAGTTCCAAAAACGATGTCATCAGCTTGCAAGTTCTCACAAACAGCAACAGAGACAGCTTCCTGCCCAATCGACAGGTGAACTGGGCTCATAATCTTGTCGGTTGGGTAAATCCTTGCAATTTCCTCTTCCACTCGACGAATTCTGTAGAGTGAACGGAATCTTTGTTCGATCATGTGTGCCTCTTTTAAATTGTTTCCAGAAATGCGTTGTAAGTCAGATCAAGCCCGCGCTTGAAATCGGTTTTGTTATGCCACCCCATCATTCTCAACTTGTCCGGGTTCAGTGCCTTGAGAGGCATTCCATCGGGTTTCGTTGTATCGAAAATGAGCTCGCCCTTATAACCTACGACATCGCAGATAATTCTGGCAAGTTCGCGGATGGTTAGATCTGTTCCTCCTGCAAGATTGATCGGAGCCAGGTCAGAGTATTGTTTCAAGACAAAAATACAGGCATCCGCCAGGTCATCTGCAAATAGGAATTCTCTTCGGGCGTTACCTGTGCCCCAAACAGTCAAATTCGGAAGATTTTGAGATTTCGCCTCATGAGCCCGACGCATCAGAGCACCAACGACGTGAGAATCTTC
>JBILGL010000462.1:0-4076 GCA_044351075.1 Isosphaeraceae bacterium
TGGTTTTTTGCATTAATAATCATTGAATTATGACTTTCGTGCCTGAAGACGATGATTCGTGGATATGGTCGATTACTTGAAGCGTTTTAAGGACGCTATCGGTCGTATTTCGACAAGATTTGCCAGTTGTTGCCGATCCAATCCAATCTTTGATAAGGTCAAGTGTTTTCTGACCACCATAGCCTTGAAACTGGTCTTCGGGGATGGAAAAATCTTCGTTCATGGCCATAAATTGCGGCTGAGGACCATGAATTTCGAAATGGCCTGCTGTGCCCGGTTTTGATGGATTCCAGTGCAGCCATCTCTGGCTTCCATAAATTGATACACCTGATTCACCTGCCCAGCGTGGGAGCCAGTAACCGCCTGTAAATGTTACCTGAAAGCCATCCGATAATTGAAAAATTGCAGTTCCTCCATCCTCAACTGCAATTTCTGTTGCACTCAGGTTGCCAATACTTGCAAATATATTCTGAATCGATTTGCCGGTGATCCATGGAATTAGATCAATCCAGTGACAAGCCAGCCAATTGAAAAAACCACTGCCGCTGATCTTGGGGTCAAAAAGATAATGATCAGGACCACGCCTGGCGACATCGCTCGTCAACCATCGCATTTGCATGGCAATCGGCTTGCCGAATCGTCCTTCGGCGAACATGGCCTTCAGCCGATTAGCACCCTCATCATAACGCCACATATACCCTGCCTGAAATGCAACTTTATTTTCTTGAATTGCATTTGAGAGTATGGCCCAGTCTTTGGCAGATGCAGCACAGGGTTTTTCCACAAGAAGGGCTTTGCCTGCAGCGGCCAGTTTACAACCGGTCTCTATCACCTCTGAATGTGGCAGACAGAGCACAACGCCGTCAAATGCTTTCCATGATATAAGTTCCTCAACCGTATCAAAGCGGGGCAAACCTGCGTATCTCTCTTCAAGGCTGGCTGCGGCTCCATTAAATCTCGTCAGAAATGCAACCAGTTCGATTTCATCTTGAAGTGCTGCTAACGATTCTCGCCATCCAGACCCATGCGGATGATCAATCCCGGCAAATGCAACGCGAAATCTATGAGACATTTCAAAGAGCCTTGTCAATCTTGAGTAAGAAGATTCGACGGAATATTCGCCTTTTGATTTTTTGTTTGCCAGGTGAGACCGATGATATTTTGACAAGGGCCAGGGAATATGAAATTCAAAAGATTCGCTGATACGACCATGACTAATAATGAAAAGGGCATGACCAGCGTAAAGCTTAGATTTCTCTCGAAACCAAAAATTTCTTTTCCATATGCAATTGCAATTGCAGAAGCAAATGCAATGAGGGTGGAGGGAAGAATGGCTCTTGCCCTGATCCATGGCATGAAAATACCGATCAGGAAGAGCCCGCCCAGAGGTGCAGTGAAACAGTTGAAGCTGCGAGGCATCATTTCAACGATATTTCGGTTTTGAACCAGATTGTCAATTCCAAATGCCATAAAAGTTGAGACCAGACCTGAAACGAGTGTCACAGTCCTTGCAAATTTCATTTTGTCATCTGTTTTCAGCGCGTTTCTTTCGATGGTCAAAACGGTGGCCAGTGAATTGAACCCCGACGAAATCGTTGACATGGCGGCGGCGAGCACGGCTGTTAATACCCCTCCAGCCATGCCGGCAGGTAGATATTCCACAATAAACCGTGGGAAAATCATATCGGCCTTTTTCTCCTGTGAGAGGTCGATTGACGAATTGTGTTTCAAGCTCATATAAAGGATTGCCATGCCGACGAGGGCGAGCATGGCATTAATTGCAATATTACCGACCACCGCGAGAACGAAACTTTTTCGGGCTGAGGAGAGGTCGGTGGTGGAAAAATAGCGCTGAACGGTCATCTGGTTTCCAAGGTGAATGCATGCATGCCAGACGAACATGGTCAGGGCAAATGTCAGGATCGAGGTGCGTTCGTACGGGTCGAAGCTGATCCATTGTGTTGACTGCCGGCTACTGTGGAGATCAACAGCGGTGCTGATCCAGTCAAAAGGGCTTGAACCTGTGCGAAATGCAATGACTATCAGAACACCAATTGCACCAAAAAGCATGAGGAAAAACTGCACGACGTCTGTCCAGACGACGCCGCGATAGCCGCCAACCATGGTGTATAGAGTTGTGACGATACCAATCAGAAAAATGAGAAGGCTGAGATTAAAGCCGGTAACCTCTGACATGGTACGAGCCATGGCGAGGATCACAAAACCCATCCATGCTAATGTCTGGAGGCTGAAAAGCCAGACTCCGAGTCTTCTTGTACGCATGTCGAATCGCCAGCCGAGATATTCATAGGCTGATGTGAATCGAAATCGCATGAGAAAAGGAATAAAAAGAAAGAGTACAAAATTCGTTTCAAGCACTACAGCGATCAATTTACCTGTTATATTTGTAAATCCTGAGAGAAACACTTCACCTGGTTCGGAAATGTAGGAGAGTGACGAGATCAAAGTGGCGACGATGCTCAGGCCGATGGCATACCAGGGGATAGCACGCTCTGCCAGGAAGTATTCATCACGGTTTTGCCTGTGTCGGCTGGCACGCAGGCCGATCCAGAGCATTGCTGCAAAGTAGCAAAGCATTACAAGATAATCAGGCCATTGAAATTCGTGTTTCGGCATAACCACCAGGCTCGGGATTTTGCGATTCGATTAGTAATCTATTAGAGATTATCCGAAAATCGAGATCAACAAAAGTGGCAATAAACTCATCATTCGAAAATTTTGTGATGTTTTTGTCGAAACCAATGAAATGGAAGAAGTCATTGCATTGGCTTTGTGGTTGCAGGATCTTTCTGCAAAAATGAAATCATCTGGTTATTGTTGCTCAGTTGGCAAGCGCCTGTTACACTTTTCATTGTGTTGACGGTGAACCAGACAACATTCGAATAAGGCTGAATCAAGGTTGATATTGTGATGAAGCCTGCGTGCTTAAATTCGATGGTTCTTTTTCAAAGCTGTTCTGAACCGCGTATTTCGCTCATTGGCTGACACATCAATTTCCGGGAAAAATCATGAGTCGTAAATTCTTGATTAATATTTTTCGAAATCAAATGAAATATTGTTTCCTGATTTTTATCGTAAACCTGATTTTGTCGAATTGTCGAGCGGAAGTTCGCTTATCGGGCTTTTTTGGAAGCCACATGGTGATACAGCACGGGCAAGAAATCATTATTGATGGAATGGCCTCTCCTGGTGAGAATGTATCATTGACGCTGGGAAATGAAAAAAGAAATACAATCGCAAATGCCAGTGGTGAATGGGCCGTTGGTTTTAGCGCCAGGCCACCATCTTTTGAACCTGTCAAACTGATCGTTGAAGCCAGTAATAAAATAATTCTTGATAATCTATTGTTCGGAGATGTCTGGCTATGCTCTGGTCAGTCGAATATGCAGTGGACATTAAAGGATTCGATAGGAGGGCCAGAGCTTGCCGATAGCCGAGATTTGCAGAAAATTCGATTGCTTCATTTACGAGGACGTCCGCAGACGCAGGGTCGGGAATTTTCCGAAACAGAACTGGCTAAATGCAATCCGAAAGATTATTTAACTGGCTCGTGGGAAATGATCTCTCCTGAATCGGCTTTGGATTTTTCAGGCGTGGCCATCTTCTTTGGCCAGGAATTAATGAAACATCTGAATATTCCGATTGGACTTGTCCAAAATGCAGTCGGCGGAACTCCGATTGAATCATGGCTTTCACGTGAATTGATTTTAAGTGACCCAAAGCTCAAATCACTGATGGAAAAAGATTGGAATACCAATGAGATGATCAACAGCTTTTGTCGTGACAGGGCACAATTAAATCTCAAAAACCTGAATCCTCAATTGAAACTCAGGCGGCCACTTGAATCGCACCCGTATCATCCCGGATTTATGCATGAATCAGGCATTAAGCCACTGCAAAAGATGAAATTTAAAGGCGTAATATGGTATCAGGGAGAATCAAATGCACATGATCCAGAGCTTTATCTACAAATGTTTCGCAAGTTAATTCAAAGTTGGCGTCAATTCTTCCATCAGCCTGAATTACCATTTCTTTATGTGCAACTTCCAAACCTG
>JBILGL010000463.1:0-4072 GCA_044351075.1 Isosphaeraceae bacterium
TAGACGGTGAGCAATGGCGATCATCGTCGAGGCTAATCGACGAGCGTCAGACTCCACCGGCAAAAATGCGCCATGCCCGGTTTTCACATCCAAAACAAGACCATCAATCCCCTCCGCCAGCTTCTTTGACATAATTGAACTGGCAAGCAGTGGTATCGATTCAACCGTCGCAGTGGCATCTCTGGTGGCATAGAGAAATTTATCAGCCGGGGCAATCTGTGGCGTCTGTCCGATGAGAACAAGCCCGCATCTTCTGAGCACATCGCGGTATTGGTCAAGATTTAAATTGACATTGAAGCCGGGGATTGATTCCAGCTTGTCAAGTGTACCACCCGTATGCCCCAGCCCTCGGCCTGATACCATGGGCACCATCACACCCGCCGCAGCCGCGATTGGGGCAAGTATCAAACTCGTTTTGTCGCCGATCCCACCGGTTGAATGCTTATCAACCTTCGGCCCGGCAATCATCGAGAGATCCACCACTTCGCCGGATCGCATCATGGCGTCGCATAAAGCCGCGGTCTCCTGATCCGTCATGCCGCGCCAGAGAATTGCCATCAGCATCGCCGACCACTGATAATCTGCAACCTTCCCATTCGCAATTCCAGCCACCATAAAGCTGATTTCAGTGGCTGAAAGCTCCTGGCCATCTCGTTTTTTTCTAATCAGGTCAACGGCACGCATGACACCTTCCCCTTTAATTTCAGTTTTAAATAGCACCCCTCCCGCACAACCATCTTACGTATGAAAAATACGGTCGCCGGCATCGCCCAAGCCGGGAACGATGTAGCCGATATCGTTGAGATGGCTATCCACAGCCGACGTGTAAATTGGAATATCTGGCAGTTCCTGCTGAAACTTACGTATGCCTTCAGGGGCTGAAAGGATACAGAGCATTTTCAGTTTTGATGCACCTTTCTGGCGAAGGATCTGGCAGGCCCTGACGGCCGAGCCGGCCGTTGCCAGCATCGGGTCGAGCACAAGGCAGGTTGCATTGGTATCGAGGCGTGGAATTTTGTTGTAATACTCCACTGGCTGCAATGTTTCTTCGTTTCGGTAAAGCCCAACATGCCAGACAGTTGCAGCAGGAACGAAATCCAGAATCGGATCGACCATCCCAAGACCGGCACGAAGAATCGGAACAAGTACGATCGGGACAGCCAATTCCAGCCCCGTGCATTCACCCATGGGTGTGGTGACGGAATGCTGACGGGTTGGCAGATCTCGAAGAGCTTCAATTGCGAGAGTCGCTGTGATTCTCCGTAATTGACGCCGAAATTCATCGGGCCCGGTATGAACATCACGCAGCCTGGCAAGCGAACTCTGAACAATCGGATGCCGACAGACATGCAGTAATTCGGGGTTCATTGATCTTATGCTACCTTTCGCGACACGCAAGCCAGTCCAAGTTTCGAATTGCCGATCCATCAATTTCACGATAGGATAATCAAATTACCGACCTAAAGAAACATCAGCCCTTGATCTGCAACGGATTGGCTCGGCCACAGAAGGGGAACGGATGGCCCTCCTATTCAGCACTCTTGCCAGCGGTTCCCAGGGGAACGCAGCCCTTATTCAGCTAAACCAGAAAAATCTTCTCATCGATGCCGGAATTTCGGCACGGGTACTTCAGAAACGTCTGGCGATGATTGGCTTGCGTGTTTCTGATCTGACCGAAGCGATCCTGACACACACCCATAGCGATCATGCTAACGGCACAGCCATGCAGGCTCTGGCAGATCATCAGATTCCCTTTCGCTGCCACCCTTCCCATGAACAGCAGCTTTCCGCTCGCGAAGGATTTCTATCGCTCAAAGAAAACGGATTGGTATTGCATTATGGGGATAATTCTTTTCTATCGGCTGTTGGCGTTGAAATTGCACCGGTTCGACTTCAACATGGGGCAGGCTTGACGTTTGGCTTTCGTATTAACCATCGTTTAAGTCGATCAGGGATGGTTGGCTCTATTGCTTACTTTGCAGATCTAGGGTGCTGGAACGATCAGCTGGTTGACCATTTTTCAGGCTGTGGGCTGCTGGCAATGGAATTCAATCACGACGTCGCAATGACGCGCGAAAGCGGCCGACATCCGATGATTATTGCTCGAAATCTGTCTGATGATGGGCATTTATCAAACGATCAGGCTTCATCGATGCTGAAGTCGATCATCAAATATTCATGCGGATTGGTTCCTGGCCATCTTGTGCTGCTGCATATCTCACATGAATGTAATACGGCAGAGCTGGCTTTAACATCTGCGAGAAATGCAATTAATGAAATAACAACGGAATTTGTCTCAATTCATGCTGCACAGCAGAATGTACCGTTGGAATGGCTTGCCGTTTCATATCACAAGGACCATCCGTCAAAATCGGAAACTCATTCACTGCCCGTTATAAAGGAAGCGGTAAAGCCAATATCTAAGCCAATCAGAGCCAGATTTCGTGCTGCACCCAATCAGCTTGAATTTGCATTTCCTGCATAATATGCCAGCAATTCATCACATCAATTGAAAAATGGCCACTTATTTCACTTCTGACCAGCACATTACCCTGCGATATCCGGAACGCGGCCAGCGATTTGCCCGATTTCTTGATTTGATTGATCCGCAGAATGACCGGCTCGTGATTGCCGGAGACCTCTGCGACTTCTGGTTTACTGCCCGCGAAGCGCATCGCCCTG
Source organism: Isosphaeraceae bacterium (assembly GCA_044351075.1). GTDB lineage: Bacteria > Planctomycetota > Planctomycetia > Isosphaerales > Isosphaeraceae > QWQI01. The sequence continues at coordinate 2,683 of JBILGL010000463.1, forward strand.
AGGCAAAAGCAGACGCCGGGATTCTCGCACTGAAGTCATTTGTCGATAAGAATGGGGAAGTCGTGCTGCTGGGTGGTAATCACGACCAGCATTTAGAGTGGTTTTACAAGGATTTATTGGGCCTGACTTTTGACCGGGAGCCTCTTGAAAGAAATTTTGAACACTCGCGCATTCATCTCGCCCATGGTCATCTGCTGGGTGGCCGATCGCGCTGGAAAGGGCTGATGGAGAGCACGGGCTTTCTTTCGACTTTTAAAACAGTTCCCAGCCCACTGGCCAATTCACTTGCAGCCCAGCTCAAGAAATACAATTCACGCAATAGAAAAGTTGATAACCTGCGTCATTTCATGGTTTTCAAGAATTACGTGGAAAAACTGCCGGAAAATCAATTTGATCTTGTGGTCCTCGGGCACGTTCACCAGACAATATTTCGTGAAGTGAATTCACTGCAAAGTTCTTCATCTGTGAAACTTGCCGTTCTTGGTCATTGGTTTCACCAGTCAAGCTGGTTGAAACTTGATCAGAACGGCCCCGAATTCTATATCTGGCAGGATGGGGAAGCATCGCCCAGGCTGGCAGAATTCGCTCAGGTGAAAGGCCCTGAAGAATAAAACCAGGTTTGATTGAATTTTCCAACATACCCTTATTTCATTTATCAGAGATTTTTCTCGATAAATGCGTAAGCCTTTTGCCGCTCAACTGGCGGAAAATCGTGGGCTGCATCCGGGTAAACATAAACGAGTTTTTCAGGCACACCAAGGAGCTGATAAACCGCATCGGCCGACCTTTGACACACTCTCACACCTTCGGTTTCAAAATTGGAATCGCTGGTCGGGGCATTGGTAAAAAGGGCTCGGGGGGCAATGGCAGCAACCAGTTCCGGCCAGTCAAACGGAACCTTTTTCAAATCAAGATTGTATTTTGATTTCAATAAGGGCATATAACCCTCGTGCGACCATCCCGCGATTTTACCGCCATAATAATATGGAAATGAATTATAGCCACACGAGCTGACCACAGCCTTCACTCGCATGTCATAAAGTGCCAGAAAAATGCTGTTGTGGCCGCCCAGCGAGTGGCCAATCGCCGCAATTTTAGTAGCGTCCACTTCTGGCAGGCTGGTGAGTAGATCCACAGCCCTCATGTGATCCCAGATTCCCTTCATCGTAGCCGACTGCCAGCCAAGTTTGTAAGGATCAACCATTCGTTCCCCATATCGATGATAGTCCGGGCAAATGACGACATGCCCACGCTGGGCCAATTCCTGACCATAATGCAGATTAGCGAGGCCACCGACGTTGGCTGGCTCATCCTTGCCAATTTTTGTCGTCTGGTGAATAGCCACAACGCCCGCCCGTTTTTCCCCAGGCTTGATGTCGTTTGGCAACAA
>JBILGL010000055.1:0-13284 GCA_044351075.1 Isosphaeraceae bacterium
CCGCTGCCGGAATATCCTCGGCCTCAGCTCATTCGGCAATCTCGCCCATGGTGGAACCTCAATGGCTTGTGGGATTATGCCATTGCTCCCCGAAATCAGGCCGAACCGCCGAAGAGCTGGGCAGGGAAGATTCTTGTTCCGTTCGCCATTGAAAGTTCGCTTTCAGGTGTTGGCGAAACCATCGGTCCTGACAATCATCTCTGGTATCACCGCAGCTTTGCAGAGAATGTCAAACGCCAGCCCGGCGACCGTATTATTCTTAACTTCGGTGCCGTTGACTGGCAGTCTGAATTCTGGCTCAATGGTGTAAAAGTCGGCAGCCATGCCGGCGGCTATACTCCTTTTTCCATTGATGTCACCGGCCCCTGGAACGATGGCGGCACGCAAGATCTGATCATTTCCGTTTGGGATCCTTCCGACGCCCACTGGCAGCCTCGCGGGAAACAGGTACGCAAGCCGGAAGGCATCTGGTACACCTCTGTGACTGGCATCTGGCAGACCATCTGGCTGGAAGTTCGGCCTGAGCAGGCTGTCGATAGCCTGAAGATTACCCCTGACCTGGCTGGTCAAAAGGTTGTCGTTCGTCCAACGTCAGACACTGCTCCCCGTGCCGGTGTTCGCCCTTTTGCTGAAGTCAGCATCTTTGCTGGTAATCAGCTGGTCGGGCAAACAAAAGGTGAAATCAACAGCGACCTTTCTGTCGCCATCCCTTCGCCCCGGGCATGGTCGCCGGAAGATCCGTTTTTGTATGACGTTCGCGTACGACTTCTACAAGGGGCAGCGGTGGTTGACGACATCACCAGCTATGTTGGCATGAGGTCCGTCGCCATCGGCAAGGATGAACACGGCTTTAATCGCATTCTGCTCAATGGCCGCCCCTACTTCATGTGTGGGCCATTGGATCAGGGCTGGTGGCCCGACGGCCTTTACACGGCTCCGACAGACGAAGCACTTCGTTTTGATGTGGAAATGACGCGGCGATTTGGCTTCAACATGGCTCGCAAGCATGTGAAGGTTGAGCCTGCCCGCTGGTATTACCATGCCGATCGTCTCGGCCTGCTTGTCTGGCAGGACATGCCCAGCGGCGACAAATACATCAAGCCGAATGAGGCCGATATTGTGCGATTGCCGGAATCAGCCGCCAATTTTCGGGCCGAATGGCGGGCGATCATGGAAAGTCTCTTGAATCATCCTTGCATTGTCGTCTGGGTGCCGTTTAATGAAGGCTGGGGCCAGTTTGAAACCGACAAAATACTGGCGGAAACTAAAGCTTTTGACCCGACTCGGCTGGTGGATGGCCCAAGCGGCTGGACGGATCGGGGCACGGGCGACTTAAACGACATGCACCGCTATCCCGGCCCCGCAATGCCACCAGTGGAAGAGAAACGCGCTGTGGTGCTTGGCGAATTCGGCGGTCTGGGCCTGCCTGTTAAGGGGCACACCTGGCAAAACGAGAAAAACTGGGGCTATCGCAGCTTCACCGAAATGCCGGCCCTCCGCTCAGCCTATGCCGATCTCATTAAAAAGCTCAGGCCGCTGGTGGCTCAGGGCCTTTCTGCCGCAGTCTATACTCAAACGACTGATGTGGAAATTGAAGTCAATGGCCTCATGACTTACGACCGTAAGATCATGAAGTTTGACGATGCGGAATTATCGTCCCTGCATGCGCCTCTGTATCAGCCCATGCCTCCGATTCGAATCACGACACTCGTACCAACCAGCGAAAAAACGCCGCAGCAGTGGCAATATATCACAAAGAAAAGCTGGTCAGATCTCTGGTACACCAATGGTTTTGATGCCGACGGCAACGGCTGGAAGACCGGCGAAGCAGGTTTTGGTACGAAAATTACGCCAAATACGAATGTCAGAACTGAGTGGAATACGCCGGAGATCTGGATTCGCAGGAAATTCACGCTGCAAGAAAAGCCGGCCAGCGGCAACCTCGTCCTGCGAATTTTTCACGACGAGGATGCGGAAGTCTATATCAATGGCGTACAGGCAGCCAAAGTCAGCGGCTATAACGGCGGCTACGACGAAATTGAGCTGCCCGAAAAAGTGCTGAAATCGCTGCAAACCGGCACGAATGTCATAGCAATTCATGTGAAGCAGACAAATGGCGGGCAATACATTGATGCCGGTCTGTTTATTCGCGAATAATCAACCAGAAATAAGGTCGATCTGCATCGAATTCCATGGGATATATTGCCTTTCTTGAATGCTCTGTCTGCCGGGCCCACTTTCCGGCCGATTCGCTCATGAATCTCTGCCCGCACGACCAGAGGCCTGTCCAGATCGTGCTTGATCTTGAGAGGCTAAAGGCTGCAAAAGGCCGCGATAGCTGGTGGAATCCTGCCGAAAAATCGCTCTGGCGTTTCGGTGGGCTGCTGCCTCTTGATCTGACAGACCCTTCAGATATTCCTTATATTGTCAATCGTAGGGAAGGCCACACGCCATCCGTTGCCTATTACGAATATCCTGCGGCAAAATCTGCAGGCATCAGGCTTGAAATCAAGGATGAAGGCCGCCACTACCCCGGCTGGGGCGGTAATCCGACCCTCTCCTTCAAGGATCGTGGCATGGCCATGACGGTCAGCATGGCCCGCCGCCATGGCCTGAAGAAACTGGCTGTGCCGACTCAGGGCAATGCCGGCGACTCGCTGGCCGACTACGCCACCCCTGCAGGGCTGGAAGTGGCTGTGATCATGTCGCCCGACACCGACAGGCCCGTCATGGGTAATGTCGCCGCTCTGGCAGCGTTGTTTCCAGAAAATGTGCATCTGGAACTGATCCCCGGCACAATTGTCGATTGCGCAGCCCGCATGCGTGAACACTGGCTCCCTCAGGGCTATTTCAACGTGGCCACTTTTCAGGAACCCGGCTGGCGCACGGAAGGCAAGAAGACGCTGGGGCTGGAAATGGCCGAGCCGGTTGCCGATCGGCTGCCCGATGGCCGCTGGGAACTGCCCGACGTGATCATTTACCCCACCGGGGGCGGAACGGGTGTCGTGGGAATGGCCAAAGCCTTTGACGAGCTTGAAACGCTCGGGCTTATTTCCGACAAGCGTCCGCGAATGATCTGTGTCCAGAGCGAAGCCAGCACACCCATTGTAAGGGCTTGGGAAGCGGGTGATACTGACATTTCTCCATTACCGGCAGGCAACACCGTAGCCACTGGCCTGAATGTCGCCAGAAACCCGGGCCATATCAATGTGCTGAAGATCATTCGAAGCTCAGGCGGCATGGCTCTTTCAGTTGACGAACCTAAGATCCGCCAGACGATTCGTGAAGAATGGCTCGAGCGACGATTTGCCTGGTCTCCAGAAGGTGCAGCCGCCTTGGCCGCTGTGCCCCGGCTGCTTGATCATGGCATGATTCGCCCGGGCGATCGCGTTGTGGTCGTCAATACAGCATCAGCCGAGAAATATCTGCCCACCATCCGCGAAGAGCTGGGCGGCGGATTCTGACAGGAGTCATTGTCTCAGATGGATCAGATGAATCTTCATATTGAACGTATTATTTCGGCCATGTTTGACCAGAACGCTTATCTGGTTTGGGCAGAGGGTAGCAATGAGGCCATTGTTTTTGATCCAGGCTTCGAAGTTGATGCCCTCCTCAATAAAATTCGTGACCAAAATCTTTCAGTCAAGGCAATTTGCCTGACTCATGGCCATGCAGACCACATCGCCGGTGTGGCCAAAATGAAAAAAGAGTTCCCTGATGCTCCCATCGTGATCGGCGAAAATGAGAAGAAATTGCTCGTTGATGCCGACCTGAACCTCTCCCGGCCTATGGGTTTCCCGATCGTTGCTCCGCCTGCCGACCAGACACTTGCCGATAATGAAATCTATGAGGTGGCCGGCCTGAAATTCCTGATCCGCGAAATACCGGGCCACAGCCCCGGTTCAATTGTCTTTATCACTCAGGGCTTCGTGCCAGAGCAGGTTTTCGTGGGCGACGTCGTTTTTCAGGGTTCGGTGGGGCGAGCCGATTTTCCCGGCGGATCCATGCGGAAACTCATTTCCGGAATCCACGAAAAACTGCTCGTTCTTGCCCCTGAAACGATTCTTCATCCCGGCCATGGCAACAAAACGACTGTCGGAGAAGAAAAACTCACTAACCCTTATCTCGGTATCGATCGCTGAATTGAGCTGGAATTAAAACAGATTACGGATTCAGATAAAACTGTTTTTCACTCGTCGAATGAAAGATGCTTTTACTCGATGATCGGCCGGTTAATTTTCCGTTTCCAGGCAAAAAGTAGTACCGCACCGACCACAATCAGGCCGGTTGAAAGGCCGATCCAGATCCCCCTGACATCCATATCTCGCCAGAATGCCAGATAAACTCCTACCGGCAGGCCGATAAACCAGTGGGCAAAGAGATTCGCCGCCGCTGGCGTTGCTGTGTCACCAAGGCCACGCAAGGCTCCTGTACAAACGGCCTGAAGCCCGTCAAATATCTGAAATACCGCCGCAATGGCCAGCAGGGCTACGCCATGTTCAATAATCGCTCCATCGCGGGTAAACAATCGCAGTAAAGAGACTGGTATCAGTAGAAAAAACAACGCGATCATGATCATCATGACAATCGTAAGTGCAATCGCCGTCCAGCCCGCCTGTCGCGCCGCATTTTCATTTTTTGCCCCCACGCTATGCCCCACTCGCACGGCCGCCGCCGAAGCAATGCCCAGCGGCACCATGAATGTCAGGCTGGTGATATTCAGCACAATCTGGTGTGCTGCCAGCGAAATGGGGGCCAGCCGGCCCACCAGCATGGCCGCAAGGCTGAAGATACCTACTTCCAGAGTGATCTGAGCCGATGCCGGGAAACCAAGTTTAAACAGCGTTTTAACATCGACCCGGCAGACCGATTTCCACCATCTTCCAGTGAAAACATCTGGCGAAGTCATCAGCACGATCAACAGCATCATCCCAGCCATGTAAAACCGCGATATAACAGTCGCCCAGGCCGACCCCGTTACACCCAGCGCAGGCATGCCCAGACGGCCGTCAACCAGCACCCAGTTTCCAGCCACGTTAATCACATTCGCACTCAGCAGCACAAGCATCACCGGTCGTACCAGTCCGACCGACTGCAAATAGCGCCGGCATGCCGCATAAATCAAAAGGGGCCCCGTGCCCCAGAGTACAGCTTCCATGTAGGGGCCGACAAGCCGATGCACTTCGGGTGTCAGGCCCCAATAGTCAACTGTCTGAAGCAAGCCTGCGAAAAACAGCATCAGTGGCAACGTGATCACCATTGCCAGCACCAGCCCAGTGCGCAGCCATTGTCGCGTTTCCTCCCGGTTTCCTGCCCCATGGGCCTGAGAAACCAGTGTATCAAGCCCGAGAAAGAGCCCCATGCCAAAGACGGCAAATGTAAAATAGACACTGCCGCCGATGCCCGCCGCACCAATCGCCGCCGGGCCCAGGTGTGATACCAGAATCGTGTCGGCCACGCCCATCGCCATCCAGCCGATCTCGCCCACCACCACCGGCAAAGCCAGCCGCAGTGTGGCTTTCAGATCTGCCTTCCAGCCTTTATTTTCAAGTAATTCCAGCTGATGATTGCCCGCTCCGCTGACATCCATCATATACTTGCTTCCCAAGCATTCACCGATAGCCGTCCAATTGTCATGACCAAGGCCCTGCCGCCCAATTGCACGCGGTCGCCCTGGCAGAGCACCCGCACAAAGCCACCGCGACGAGAGGCCTGAAAGCCTGTTAATTCAAGCTTTCCCAGCTTCGATGACCAATATGGCCCAAGAGCACAGTGAGCAGAACCGGTAACAGGATCTTCGTGAACACCAGACCGGGGTGCGAAAAATCGAGAGACAAAATCATATCGATTCTGGTTTGCCCCATCAGCCCGGGCAGTGACGATCAAGCCACGGGCCTGCACCTGCATAAGTGCCTGAAAATCGGGCGAAAGCCGCCGCATAACCGCTTCATCAGCCAATTCCAAAAGAAAGTCAAACTGATTTTTTCCAATATAGACCACATCATCCTTCAAAATTCCAAGGCCATGCAGCAGCCCATCGGGCGCACTTTCCTGCTGAGAGACCTTAGCCGGAAAATCAAGCCAGATGAGACCCGACTCCTGTTGGTCAGGTCGTGCAGTCAACTGGCCTGATCGTGTTTCAAAGACGATTGTCGTTTCTTCCTTTACATATCCCGCTGCCCACAGAGCCCTGGCCGATGCCAGAGTGGCATGACCGCACAGATCAACCTCAACAGCCGGCGTAAACCACCTCAGCCGATAGCTTTCACCCTCTTGCAGCAAGAAAGCTGTTTCCGAGAGATTCATCTCCGCTGCGAAGTGCTGCATCCAACGGTCACTTCGCGGCTCTGGCAAGATACAGACCGCTGCCGGATTACCCGTAAAAGGGCAATCACAAAAGGCATCGACAATCATCAGGGGTGGCATGTCATCCATGAGTTTTCTCTAGGGTATTCGTTAAGGCTGATGGTGCAAGTCGCGTCAAGTATCAATAAAACGTGCCTTGAGCGAATCAAAAATCGGGTCAAGGTCAACATTGCCGCCTGTGATGATCACTCCCACCCGCTTACCCTCAAGATGCCTGAGACCGCCGAAAAGCAAGGGGGCAACAGGCACAGAGCACGAAGGTTCGATGATGATCTTGAACCGTTCCCACACAAATCGCATGGCCGCGAGCATCTCTTCTTCCGTGGCCGAGACAATTTCATCTACATTCTTCTGAATTACGGCAAAGGTCTTGTCGGCCAGGCTTGTACGCAGGCCGTCGGCCATTGTTTTCGGGTCGCCTGATGGTTCAATCTGGCCTGAAATGAGCGATTGCCTGGCGTCGTCGGCCCGGGCCGGTTCCGCACCAATCACAAGTGTCGATGGGGAAAGTGCCTTTACTGCAATCGATGTTCCCCCCGCCAGCCCGCCACCACCTATGGGCGTAATCACGGCGTCCAGCGGCCCGGCCTGCTCCAGGAATTCAATCGCGGCCGTGCCCTGGCCGGCAATCACTCGCCAATCGTTAAACGGATGTACGAGCTCATATCCAGCCTGGGCCATCAGCTCACTCACAGTCGATTCCCGGGCCGCGAGTGTTGGCTCGCACAAAACCACCCGGGCCCCAAAATCTTCGGTTGCCTTTCGCTTCACCGCCGGCGCAGTGCGCGGCATCACCACACAGACCGGCACACCAAGCAACTGCCCAGCCCGTGCCAAAGCCTGGCCATGATTACCCGAGCTGTGCGTGATGACACCAACAGATTTCTGACTCTCGTCAAGTGAAAGAACCGCGTTCATGGCGCCCCTGAATTTAAAAGCGCCAATCTTCTGGAAATTTTCACACTTGAGAAAAACCGTTGCGCCCGAAGCCTTGTCGAGCGATCGGCTCGTCAGCACGGGTGTGCGTTCGGCATAGGGCGCAATTCGGCTGGCTGCCTCGCGGATCGTTTCAAGTGTAACAGGAATCTCCATCGCGGCTCTTTCCCTTTCAGTTAACAAGTGTCATTTAATGGCACTGTAATCCAGACCATTGAGAAAAACACTCTCAACTTTTGTCACAATTTTGCCATTCTTTTCGCTTTCGGTACGGGCTTTTTGCCAGACGGGGTCGGCCCCGAATGCTTTCCAGCTGGCGGCTGCGGCCTCGCGGCTGGGATAAGCCAGAATATAGACCATTTTTTCGCCCTTGCCCGATTTTTCGTCCACCGGCTCCCAGAAGCCGATCAGCTCCATACCGTGCTTCTTGAAGAGGGCACAGGTGTGGTCGCGGAAGCGGGCGTGAAGATCCGCCATTTTGCCCGGAGCGGTGTAGTAGGTACGCATCTCAAAAACGCGGGCCGGTTTGTCGTCGGCCCGGGCTACACCGGCGATGAAAAGAGCAGAAAGCAGCAGTCCGGCAATCGTCGTTCGCATGTTTTTGATTTCCTTTTTCTCAAAAGAAATGTCGGTTTGTTCTCTGTTTTGTTCTGCAAAGCCACTATTTTATAGCGGCTAAGCATCGCGGGCGGCAACTTTTTTCTCGGCTCATGCCTCAAAATAATCGTCGTCGGCAATGTCGGGAATGCCGACCACCAGCACCCGCATGCGGCCCCTGGCCGAATGCACCGCCAGCGGCGGAATGTGCACCAGCGAGCCTTTCTGCACGGGATGCTCCTGCCCATCGACAATCACGCTGCCTGCTCCATCAAGTACGTAATAAAGCTCGGTAGATCGCTTATGAAAATGAGGCCTGGCACCGTCGATATCAACCGCATGGGCCCATGCCGCCGGCTGCAATTCGGCATCCTCCCGGCTGATCAGCCGATCCCGCCAGCCGCATGCACTCTTTTCCCGAGGCGTCTGCCCTTCATGCCGCACCAGAACAACTTTTCCTGATTTTGGCTGATCTTCCAATTGCATTTGATTTTGCTTCCAAATGATGTTTGAAACAATTGAGACTTGTATAAATAATATCGAAACAGCCTCTTTGATGATAGATTTAAACTGGTTAAGTATAACCTATTGAAAGCTCATAAAATTAGTAATTGAAATCGATGATCCTTGAGCGAATTAGCATTCAACAAGATGAAATTAATAGCAAGAGATAAATTTCAATCACTGCGAAATAAAATGCAAATATCCATCGCTGCTCATGCTCGGGCATTTTGAGAATCGTGTGTAAAAAGATCTCGATTAAGGCTGTTTCCAGTTGTTCAGTTGATTATAATAAGGTCATACATCTCTTCAGACAGGCATCCAACTGCAATGAATCAGCCAAATCAGAGCTCTCTTTCATTTCTGACACGTCGGCAGTGGCTTGCCCGTCATGCAACCGGCTTTGGCCAGCTTGCAATGGCCGGTATGCTGGCCAGTACAGCGAAAGCCGCCAATAGCTCGCCCGAAAAAAACGCCCCTCATTTCCGGGCGAGGGCAAAGCATGTCATTTTTCTATTCATGGATGGCGGGATGTCGCAGGTCGATACGTTCGACCCCAAACCTCGGCTTGAGAAGGATGCCAGCAAGCCATTCCCGTTGCGGATTGACGCCACCCAGTTCGACCAGATCGGCAAAATACTGCCATCGCTCTGGCCATTTCGGCCACGTGGGCAGTCGGGGCTGCCTATCAGCGATCTCTTTCCGCATCTGGCTCGATGCGCCGACGACATCTGCGTCATCCGCTCGCTCACCAGCGAATTTCCTGAACACGCCCAGGCCTGCTATTTTGTGCACACCGGCAGCGGCGCACAGGGCAGGCCAAGTGCCGGCGCCTGGGCAAGTTATGGTCTGGGCACGGAAAACGACAATCTGCCCGGTTTTGTGGTGCTTAATGGCGGCATGATCCCGCTGGGTGGTGTCGGCTGCTATGCCAGCGGTTTTCTGCCTGCCGAACACACTGGTGCATTTTTTCACATCGGAGCACAGGGCCCGGTGGTTGAGAATATCACGCCCGCTCAGCCTGCGGATCAGCAGAAGCGATCGCTTGATTTTATCCGTCATGCCGATCAGGCATTTCTCGCCGAACTTGGCCCGGGGGCAGGGGCTGTGGAATCTGCCGTGCGAACGATGGAACTGGCAGCGAATATGCAGAGGGCCGTGCCGGAAGCTGCCGAATTATCCGGCGAATCTGCTGCGACTCGCAAGCTTTATGGCATTGATTCGCCCGATCCCTTTCAGGCCCGCTATGCCAAAGAGGCCCTGATTGCCCGACGCTTGATCGAGCGGGGTGTGCGGTTTTTGGAATTGACAATGGTCAATGGCCTGCGGTTCGTCTCGCCATGGGATTCACACGGAAACCTCACAGAAGAGCATGGCCGATGCGCCCGCAGCGTTGATCAGCCCATCGCCGCCCTGATTCACGACCTCAAGGCCCGTGGCCTCTGGGATGAAACACTGCTGGTCTGCACCAGCGAATTTGGCCGCACTCCGTTTGCCCAGGGCACCAATGGCCGCGACCATAACCCGCAGGGCTTCTCCTGCTGGCTGGCCGGCGGGGCCGTCAAAGGCGGTATGGCCTATGGCGCAACCGATGAATTTGGCTATCGGGCCGTGTCTGATGTCGTCAACATGCACGACCTTCATGCCACCATTCTGCACATTATGGGTATTGATCATACCCGGCTGACATACCGATTCGGCGGCCGCGACTATCGCCTGACAGACGTCTTTGGTAATGTGGTAACAGAAATTCTGGCCTGATACGGTCGCTGAACCGACAAAAGTCACTGATTATCTCAGTCTTACTGCGGCAATATCACCAGATTATCGCGGTGAATCACCTCATCATAAACCGCATTTTCTTCAAGGGCGATCCTGAGTTGGTCAGTCTTCAGGCCCTTCACCAGCCGTGTCTCGGCAGCGCTATAGTTGGCCAGTCCGCGAGCAAATTCGCAATTCTCCCGGTCAACGATCGAAACAACGTCGCCCTTTTCAAATTCGCCAGAGACATCCACCACGCCGATCGCCAGCAGACTCGACCCCTTGGCTACCAGGGCTGATCGCGCACCGTCGTCCACCATGATCTGCCCTTTGGGCCTCACCGTGAGGCCAATCCATCGCTGGCGGGCAGCACGAGTCTGGCCTTCGGCAAGGATCAGTGTTCCGATTTCGGCACCTTCCAGAATGGTTGTCAGCGGGGCTTGCCGCTTGCCACTTGCAATGATCACCGAACCACCGGAATGAGTGACAAGTCGGGTAGAAGCCAGCTTGCTTCGCATGCCGCCCGTGCCAAGGCTGGTTTTGGAGTCGTTCACCAGCCCTAGGGCATCGTCATCCATGCGAGTGATCAGCGACAGCGGTTCGCCAAAACCCTGACCATCGGGCAGGGGGCGGCAAAGGCCATCAACGCTGGAAAGGATGACCAGCAACTCGGCCTGAATGAGATTGGCGACCATGGCGGCGAGCTGGTCGTTGTCGCCGAACTTGATTTCGCTCACGCTGACGGTGTCGTTTTCATTGATGATCGGTACGGCCTGATAGTCAAAAAGGGCGTGAATCGTGTTTCGCATATTCAGGTAGCGGGCGCGGTGGTCAAAATCAGAGTGCGTCAGGAGCATCTGAGCGGCGTGGTAGCCATGGGCCTTGAACGCTTCCTCATAGGCTCGCATCAGATAAGTCTGCCCCACGGCAGCGGCGGCCTGAATCGACGGCAGATCCTGTGGCCGCTTCTTCAGGCCAAGTTGCCCAATACCAGCCCCCACGGCACCCGAGGAAACAAGCGCCACCCTGCGCCCGGTCTGTTTAATCGCAACAATCTGATCGGCCAGATGCCTGATGCGGTCGTGGTCGAGCGTGCCGTCAGAATGGGCCAGCACGTTCGTACCGACTTTGACAACCCAGGTCTTGGAACCATGAATCACTTCTGTGCGAACGAGGGCAAACGACATCCCTGTTTTTTTCCTGTCAGACACCGCTGAAATCTTTGGCATTTCAAGCCATTACTCAATGCCAGAATATATCAGGATCTGGCATTGAGTGAACATCAAAAAACGATTTAAGTGAGATATACCAGGCCTAAGGTTTATTGCAGATCGCACAAATCAATGGACTTAATTAAATTAGCGAAACATTAAAATAACAAACTTGCCTATTAATGACGGTTGGTTGATAATATCAGGAAACGAATAGTTTACTGCGCGATTTTTTATTGATATTTCTTCGCCACTCTTTATTATGGTCTAAAACTGACTCGTATAAATCGATTTAGGAGTGATCTGAGATGAGATTAGCAATAGGTCTGATCTTAGGACAAACTAATTTTTATAACGCCAAAAATGTTTTACCTTCGGATCCAAGATTTATAAATTCTGCCCTAAAGACATCTGTTGAAGAACAATTTCAACGACTGGAACAACGTGCTAAACTATTTCAATCAGTCATCTCTCAAAACAATCAATTGACTGGGCAGAAATTTAAGGGGATTCTGGTATGCCCTGAGTATTACTTTTCGTGTGGTTCCTTTATTACGGTTAATGGTATTGAGGAAGTACGTCATCATGCATTTGAGGAAGAGAAAACATTCACTGAAATTCAAAATAAGCTCAAAGGCCTGAGTAGTCAGTATCCCGGGATTTTAATCATTCCAGGGACATTTGTTCGGATTATTACGGTCAGAAATAATTCTAACGATGATCAGCAAAAGAGGCAGAATGCACGTATTGCAGCTCAATTAAAAAATCGTTATGCAATTGGTCAGACACCAGGTTTAGGACCAGATAAAACATACAACTCAATTGACGAAGCAAAACTGATGTATCAAAATAAAATTGCGGATCATCTCAGAGGTATAAATGCAGAAATTCAAAAGCCTGAAATTAAAGTGCTTCGTAATTCTGCCCTCTGTTTCTTTAATGGTGAGGTGGTTCATACTTACCATAAACATGGGAACTGGAAGGAAGCTGCCGGCCATGACGCGACATTTGTTCCTGGCTCAAAATCTCCTGTTTTTGAAATTGAACAAGTTCGTATCGGTCTGGAAATCTGTCGTGATCATGCAGCAGGTGTAATGCTAAGTTCTGTTACCGGTCAAATTAGAGATGGCGTATTGGCATCCGAATTTATCGGTAGCATTAAAGAACTTAATAAGAAGTTTGCGGAAGATAATTCAGGTAATATAATAGATCAGAACAAATCCAAGTTACAGCCGCTATTAAGTGCAAATGATAAAACAAGTAATGAGAAAGCTATGGAGATATTTCATAAAAAGCTGATGCAAGAACAGATAAAGCACCATCTGGCTTTAGTTGATGCCCAATCTGCGAGAATGGGTATCCGTCTTGCGAGACCCGATATTCATATTATCTGCTCAGATTCAATTGATAATGTAAATGCAATGATGACTCATGAAAATGGTTTGTTCATTCATGCCAGCACTGCTGAAGAATGCTGCAAAATTAAGGTGGGAGCTAAGACTCAGAAACCGAATAAGGATACCCCGAATAATTTCTGGTCTGCTGAACTTGAATTTATACCAAAATCTGATCGCGCGTCATTAAATAATTATCAAGACCTGAAAAATCAACTGATAGGTGTTTGTACCAATTATTTAAAAACATGGGACCGTTTTATTTTTAAAAACAGGTCAGCAACCAGTAAAACACTTGCCAGATATATCGTGGCTCATATCCAATCGATGGATAATGTGCAATTCATGAAATTCTGTCGTTTTCTGGATGGAACACAGCAAACATATCGAGATCCAGCAAATGGAATTAACGATTACATGTCTGTAAGGGAAGGTGGCGAGCTGATGTCCCGGCTACGAGCTGTATTGGCAAATAAGGAAATTTAATTTTTCAGCACTCAATGAGTGAACATTAAATT
>JBILGL010000056.1:0-13267 GCA_044351075.1 Isosphaeraceae bacterium
TCATTTACCGAGTGGCTCAAAACGAATTCTGGATGTAGGCTGTGGCTGGGGAGTGACTTTAAAGCATCTGGAAAAACAGGGGCATAACGTTTGGGGGCTTGATGTCGGCCTTGAATCGCTGCAATTACTTGACGGTGAAAAGCGGAATTTCATTTTAGGCGATATTGAAAATGGCATGATTCCGAAACAAGAACTTGGAAAGTTTGATGTTGTGCTTGCGCTTGATGTTTTGGAGCATCTGGACAATCCAGCAATTGCACTTGAAAAAATAACGAATTTAACCAGACCCGGCGGGATGGTGATCGTGACGCTGCCGGCGATGATGGAATTATGGTCGGAATTTGATGCAATTCAGGGGCATCGGAAGAGGTTCAGCAAAAGCGAAGTCGCAGGATTATTTGAAAATGAAACAGGGCTGGAAAATTGCCGGGTTGGATACTGCTGGCCTTGGCTTGTGCGATTTGCTCGATTAACGCGGGGAAGAAAAAGTGCTTCGCAGGAACGGGCTGAAGTGGATCAATGGAAGGTCTATGAGCGGTATGTCAGGCCCGGGATCTGGCCTGTTCGGAGGCTGATGGATTTCGTTTTTTGGTTTACGGAGCGCTCAGCGATTGTCGGTAATTCGAGACAAGGGACAACAATTCTGGCGATCGGATTTCGCAAAAAGACGTCTCAGATTATATAATTGATTAATTCGCATTTTTCAAAAAATCATTTGAAAGATGCAATCTGTCGAATTTCATTCGCAATTGATCGATGACGCCAGAACTGCCAGAAAATCAGATTGAATATGAAGTCAGGCCGAGAGATCTGCTGATCTTCTCTCTGGCTTTATTACCACTGGTAATTGCATTTACGACGGGCCCAAAGTGGTCTGCGCATGGCCTGATATTAAGCAGACTTGTGGGGCAAAGACCGCTGGCGGCATGGCCTGAAGCCTGGCTGATGGCTGGGGTGGAAAAATCAGGAAATATCGGGGCAGCTATTTTTTTGATAGTACAGGCTTTAGTGATGGGAGTTTGCGTTATTGTTGTGGCGATCGCGGCATCTCGCATTTTTGTTGGTAAAAACAATGTGGGAATGATCTGTGGGCTCTTCATGGCGGTCTCAATTGAATGGCAAAGGCGATCGGGCTCTATCTCACCTGACGCAATTTCAGGCGGGTTTGGGCTCATGGGCTTTTGCGCCTGGCTTTATTTGAGAAAACCTGAATACCATTTCTCCAGCACTTATTATCTGATTCCGGCATTCTTCCTGATTCTGGCCAGTTTATTCAGCGGATTCTGGTTATTAATTGCAATTCCGGTCTTTTTTGATCTTGCCATCATGATGGCTGATGAAAACATGAAAGAAAGTCATTTGAAATTCATGAGTTTTCTGACTTTTATTATTGCAATCCTGACATTGTTCCTATTTCTTTCCACTGCTGCTGAGCGCGTTATGATTCAATATGAATCAAGGCTTGAGAATGGGCAGATCATGACAGGCTATCCTGACTTTCGTATCAGCGGAAAAATGCCTCAGACGTTACAAGATAATGACGGCTTTTTCACAAAGTATTCACAAATACTTAAGGATGTTAAAGTCGGGGGAATTCGCGTCGTTTGTGAAGTGGCGGGCATCAGGTCATTCTTTTCGATCTGGCATAATTGCCTGATCATGCTGATTCACTGGCCGATTTTATTATTGGCCACCGCTTCAATTCTATTAAATTTGCGAAATCCGGCATTTTTCCCATTTCAACTGATCATTTTTATCTGGTTTTTTTTCACAGCGAGAGTTGGGTCTGACTGGGATGGCCGCCATTTGAATCAGATCTGGCCGATACTGGTTCTTCTTGCAGGCGGATTTCAATGCCGATTTCAATTAAGGCCATCTATCTATCGGATGTCGATCTTCTTAATGCCGATTTTGTTTGCAGGATTATTGGCCCATAGCTGGCTGCTGACGGCGGCCGCAAGATACCTGACGGTTGACCGACGTGAAGCTTCGGATGTGATGGTGGTGCTTGTGGGAGGTGACCCGGATCGGGATGCGCTGGTGGCTCGGATGTATCACGATGGATATGCGCCGGAGATTTGGCTGGCTGATGAGTCGCGAGTGCCGGTGACAGATCCTGGCAGTGATGCCGGCAGCCTGATTCAGCGGCTGGTCAGATCAGGTGTACCAAGGGAGAGAATTCGGCTATTGCCGCCAGCGCGAAACACGATTGAGGAGGGAGAACGCGTTGCGGAATACATCGATCAAATGAAAGTGGGAGAGCGACCGCGATCGATTACCGTGGTGACGACTGGATTTCATTCGCGCCGGGCTTTGTTCATTTTTGAAAGAAAATTGAGTGGTTTGCCAATTCGGGTTTCAATCGCAGCGAGTGATGATCAATTGCTGGGGCCGGAGAAGTGGTGGCTGGATAAGCATAAGCGATCAGTTTACATGCAGGAATTTGCAAAATTGTTTTTTACATGGTGGCTGATAGACTAATTCGATAGATATCTCTGGCCAGTCATAAGAAAGTGTAATGTTTATTACCGATTTTTCCGCCAACTGTTGTCTGAATAAGGAAACAGGATATTGAATCAATCATGATCATTTGAGAAAATAAAATTACAAAAGGCCCTCTGCGTGGAAAGCAGAAAGTCGTTTGAGATTTGGTCCGGCAGATGATTGGTCGAGAACTACCGAAATATTTGGGAAATGAGCGTTATGTCGAGTGCGACTCTGGCCAGTGGTAAATCAAAATTGCTTTCTACAGGCATGGCGATCGCGGCGGCTGCGGTATTGATGTTGCCGCTCTGGGTGGCTTGGATGCGTGCCCTGAATGCCAAGCCGCACTATGAATTTTTCCCGATACTGATTCTCGGCATTGTTTTTCTCATGCGTCAGCGGCTGATGGAATTTGATCAAAGCCAGTTGCGGCCGGGGCATCCACTGGTATCGCTGGCGCTAGGTCTTTTTAGTGTTCCGCTGCTGTTGATCGGGAGTTTTCAACCATCCACAACATTTTGCTATTTGGGTACGGTTTCGGCATTTTCCATGGTGATTTACTCGCTGGGCGGCTGGAACATGGTGCGAAAGGTCAGCCCGGTTTTTGTACTGCTGGCTGTGATTACACCACCACCCGGCGAGCTTGATACAGTGCTGACGCTGCGGCTCCAGCGGATTTCGGTGATTATTGCCAGCCGAACGCTGGACATGTTTGGAATTTTCCATGTTGTCAACATGAACACGCTGGAAGTCGATGGGCAGCGTTTTCTTGTGGAAGAGGCGTGCAGCGGTATTCAATCGCTTTTTTCGATTCTGGCATTTGCTGTGTTTTACGCAATCTGGAATCATCGTGGATTTTTCCGCACAGCGCTTCTGCTCTTTGGCGCAGTGCTTTTCGACCTGAGCCTGAATGTGTTTCGGATCTGTCTGGGTGTGATCGCGAAAGTCACGGGCGATATTGACCTTCTGAGCGGTACGCCGCATGAAATATTGGGGATTATCGTTTTCATTCTGGGGCTTTTGCTGACATTAAGCTGGGAATTTGTGCTGGAAGAGATTTATCAGTCAATCGCAGCATCCACGGGTAAGCTGCGGACGTTGCTGAGCCGGATTTTTTCCGGCAAGAACAAAGGGGCGATGGTCGGAAAAGGTCAGCCCCAGACATTATCTGCATCGGCGACGAAATCAGGCAGCCCGGGAGAGAAGGCAGCAGCAAAACCCAGGAGTTTTGATTCGCCTTCGCGAAAGGTATTTGTGGGGGCTCTTGGCATTTGGGCTGTGCTGGTTTTGCCACTTTCGGGGCTTGCATCGATTCGTCTGGTGCGGGAACAGATGCAACAGAGGGGCCAGATTATTGATGATCGAGTGACCGAAGCCCTGGCGAGCAAGGGTGACGAGCGGCTGAAAAAGCTGGAAGAGCTGACTCAGAAAACCCGGGCCACTTTTTCACCACCACCTCAGATTGGCGACTGGAAGCTGTTGCCTGAGAGTGTGCAATCAAGCCAGCGCACGCTGTCGTTCGGTTCAAAGTCAGAAAGTTTTAATTATCAGAACGGCAATCGGCAGGTTCTGGTTTCGATCGACTATCCATTTTATGGCTATCACGACCTGAATATCTGCTATGACATGGGTGGCTGGAAGGTAAGTGTGCTGTCTGCGGATACAACAGGATCGACGCCAGAATTGCCGTATAATGTTTCACTGATTTCGCGAGGGGTCGATCAGAAAGGCCTGCTGGTTTACACAGCGTTTCTGGCTGACGGCAACTGGAAGCTGGAACCGCCGGAAGCCCGCTATGACGTAGAAAGCACTGGCAAGGGCGGCGTTTTAGGCAATCTCTTCACTCGCGGCGTTTATCGCATGCAAAAAATGGTGAAAGATCTTCCGGCCATGGTGAAAAATGCCTCGGTACCCGAAGTGAATACCTATTACGAGAACTTTCAGCTTCAGGCACTTGTCGTAGGGACGGATAATCCTTCGCAAGATGAACGTGAAAAAGTCCAGGCCTTTTTCCGTGAGGCCGCTCCTCAATTCAAGCAGAAATTTATGGAATCCAAGGCCGCTGTCGGCGAGTCTTCCGGGAATTCAGCAGGCAAATGATGTTTTTGAAATTGAAATTTCCATATCAATTTCACCAATATCATTTTTTTGAAGAAGTGTGAAAATGTCAGATCATCAGGCAATCACCCAACCTGTTCAGAGCCTGCCCATTGAGCTGCCGCCCTATGAGCAGCTTTCGCAGATGCTCGGACCTGGAGTCTGTAAAAGGCTTGGAATCTACCCTGTTCCCAAAGATCTTGTTTTATCGGTTGTGATTCCGGTCTATAACGAGCGGGAAACGCTGCACCTGCTGCTTGATCGTGTGCGGGCCGTGCGTCTGCCAAAGCAGATCATTCTGGTGGATGACTGCTCAAAAGATGGCACGCGCGAAATGCTGCAAAAGATGGCTCAGGAAGAGACGGACCTGACGATTGCATTTCATGATGTCAATAAAGGCAAGGGGGCGGCTCTGCGCACTGGGTTTGCCCTGGCCACTGGGCAGATTGTGATCGTGCAGGACGCGGATCTGGAATATGATCCATTGGAATTTCCGCGGCTGATCGAGCCAATCATTGACGGCCGGGCGGATGTGGTTTTCGGCTCCCGCTTTATTGGCGAAACGCACCGGGTGCTGCATTTCTGGCATTCGATGGGTAATCGTGCACTCACATGGATGTCAAACATGTTCACCGACCTGAACCTGACGGACATGGAAGTCTGCTACAAAGTGTTTCGCCGCGAAGTGATTCAAAATATCAACCTGAAACAGAATCGGTTTGGATTTGAGCCGGAAGTGACCGCCAAAGTCGCCCGATATCAGGTGCCTGCGCTCGACGGCCGACCGGCCCGCCGCTGCCGGATTTATGAAATGCCTGTTTCTTACAACGGTCGGGATTATAACGAAGGCAAAAAAATTGGCTGGAAGGACGGCGTTCAGGCCGTTTATTGCATTATCAGATATGCCATTGGGGATTAAAAAAATCATCCGGAGCCAATGAAAGCCCGGTTGAAATTCTCATTGCAATTCTAAATTTGTCGCAGTTAAAGCGACTTGTATTTCTGAAACAGCCGCTCAAGTGCAGCCACGGCAAATTCCAGACGCTCCTGATCCTCATGGTACAGGTGTGTAACCTGCTGGGGCAATCGGCGGGCGGCATCGCGAATCTGGTCGCGAGAGCCGATCATCTGGGCCAGCACCCGGCCTTTTTCGCCCATCTCACCCAGGCTTGTTCCGGCTGGAATGGCTTTGACAAGAGGTTCTATTTTGGCATCCCAGGTGGCCAGCACATCCTGCCATTTCGGGCCTTCAGTGGTGTGGTTCCGCTTCGGATATGTGGGGCTTTTCGGAATGGCAGCGGCGGGGCCTGATGCGGAAGAATCTTGATGAAGTGCGGGTTCGTGAGCCATCTGCCGAATTCCTCCGGGCTGTTCTGGCCTGAAATGATGCCGGCAATATGTGCCATGAGTCTCATTCAGGCCACCCTCTGAAAAGTCTTCCATTTATTAAATAGAGTCGAACCGCTTTTGTCGAGGTTTTTTTCGCGACTTTTGGCAGCAGGGGTATTGTCTGGAAACGGTTAAAACGACATGATCAAGACATAAAACAAAAAGATGGGTCGCAAGGCATGCCGATCTGAATCGCTACATTTCCAGGATTTTTGAACCATCATGAAATACACGCATCGCCCGATTCTTTACAGCCTGATTCTGGTGCTTACCGGTTTGGTCAGTCAGGCAAACGCCGGCCTGCAATTTGAGGTCAAGCGAACCGCCGACATCCATGCCAAACCCTTCTCAGGCCGGGTTTATGTGATGCTTGGCCCGGAACGCGACCGCAACCCGAAAAACGGGCCAAACTGGTTTAACCCACAGCCCTTTTTTGCAATTGATGTGGAAAAC
This sequence comes from Isosphaeraceae bacterium, assembly GCA_044351075.1. Classification (GTDB taxonomy): domain Bacteria; phylum Planctomycetota; class Planctomycetia; order Isosphaerales; family Isosphaeraceae; genus QWQI01. The sequence goes on from JBILGL010000056.1 coordinate 6,424, forward strand.
TGGCAGGCGGGCAGCTCGGTCACGCTGGCCGATGGTGCCAGTCTGGTTTCATTTCCAGGGCCTCTTGCCAAGCTCATGCCGGGTAAATATAGCGCCCAGGCCATGATGCGAATGAATCTCGACACGCATCGGCTGGGCAATGGTGCGGGCAATGCTTTTTCTGCATCGAAAGTGATTGAAATCACGGAAAATCAGGCCGATCAAAAGATCGAGCTTGAAATCAGCCAGACCCAGCCGCAGGATACTTTTCCCGAAAGCGCACGAGTGAAGCTTGAAACGCTGGAAAGCAAGCTCCTGAGCGACTTTTACGGACATAAGATCAGCCATCGGGCATCGGTCATTCTGCCGGAAGGCTGGGACGGCAAAGCCCCCCTGCCCTCGATTTACATCATTCCCGGGTTTGGTGGCGATCATCGTCAGGGCCTTGGAATGAGCGGGCGGGCAGGTTTTGGTTCGAATATGATCCGCATAGTGCTCGACCCCGACTGCGGCACCGGTCACCATGTTTTTGCAGACTCAGCGACCAATGGCCCGAGAGGCAAGGCCCTGATTGAAGAATTCATTCCGTATCTGGATAAGAAATACAATTTGATTTCAAAGGCGGGTGCGAGGTTTGTCAACGGGCATTCGTCGGGCGGCTGGAGCAGTCTCTGGCTTCAGGTGACATATCCTGAGACATTTGGCGGAGTCTGGAGCACAAGCCCCGACCCGATCGATTTCCGCGATTTTCAGCGGATCAATATCTATGCAACGGGCGAAAACATGTTTCGCGACCGCGAAGGCAAGCAGCGGCCGATTGCCCGACGAGGCGATACGCCTGTTGTTTTCTATGAGAATTTCTCAAAGATGGAAGAAGTGATGGGCCCGGGCGGTCAGCTTTATTCATTTGAAGCCGTTTTCAGCCCGCTGGGCCCGGATAAAAAGCCCTTGCAATTGTGGGACAGAAAAACCGGAGCCATTGACCTGAAAACAGCCGAGGCCTGGAAAAAGTATGACATTGGTCTGATACTGGAAGAGAATTGGGCGACGCTGGGGCCAAAGCTGGCCGGCAAGCTTCATATTATTATGGGCGATATGGACACGTTTTATCTGGAAGGGGCCACGAAGCTGGTAGGCGAGCGGCTGAAAAAGCTGAAGTCTGATGCCGTGGTTGAAATTGTGCCGGGGCGAGATCACGGCACGATTCTGGACAGGGCGTTATCGCAGCGAATTGATCGTGAGATTAAAGAAACGCTGGAAAAGAACGGGATCGAGTGGAAGAAGCCTGAAAAAGCGGCGGCCAAGGCTGCGGAGTGAATTGACCCATGACAACTGGAATAGAAAAGCCGCCACACCTGAAGGCCGTCATTTTCGACATGGACGGCGTGCTGGTTTTTTCGGAACCGCTGCTGACGGAAGCATCGATCAAGATCTTTGCCGAGCGTGGTTTTACCGTGAAACGCGAGGAATTCAAGCCTTTCACCGGCATGGGCGAAGCCCGCTTCATGGGCGGTGTGGCAGAGCGACACGGCATTCCATTTGATCCGGTGGCTGATAAAGAGCTGCTTTACAAGGTTTTTCTCGACATGATGCCGGGTCGGCTGGAGCCGTTGCCGGGCGTGCCAGGCTTTATCCGCCAGTGTAAGCAAAATGGCTTGAAAGTGGCTCTTGCTTCAAGTGCTGATGATGTGAAGGTCTATCCCATTTTAAGGCACATCGGGATTGATCCGGCGGAATTTGATACAATTGTCACAGGCAGCATGGTAGCCCGGAAAAAACCGGCTCCTGACGTTTTTCTGGCGGCGGTGGCGGGCTTGCAGGTGCCGGCGGCAAGCTGTCTGGTGGTGGAAGATGCGGTGGCCGGTGTGGAAGCCGCTTTGGCGGCAGGATGTCGGGCGATGGGGCTGACAACGGCTTTTCCTGCTGAAGTGCTGCAACAGGCCGGGGCCGACTGGACAGCGACAGACCTGAGCTCGGTGCCGGGCGAAGCGCTGGCGTGGTAAAGATCAACTGAAGGCGGCGGCCAATGCCCCAACTTGAACGCGAAGAATATATCGAACAGGTCTATTTCTACGCGACATTTCGCGAAAGGCTGGAAGACGGCTACCCTTCGCAGGAGATTCTGGCCAAGATCGGCGAGGAGCTGCTGACGACGACCAACCTGCCCCGGGCCGTGAGCTTTCTGGCCGCCGAATGCAAGCTTTCCGGCTATATTGCCCCGGCCATGAAGCGAATGCCTCATTATTTTTCACCGTTTCAGACATTTGTCGTAGAAAAGGCCGAAGAAGAGATCGGCCGGTTTGACTTTAATCAGGCATTGTTGATTTTGGAGCGAGAGGCTCAGTATCGGGCGGACGGTGCAAGGCCGGCGGGGATGTTTGTTTATCAGTTTGAGGCCGTGAGCCGCAACAGGCTGGGTTATCGCGATGCGCTGCGGGCGATGTCGCAGGATGATCTTTACAGCGAGTCGTGGCAGGAATATATCAGCACGCTGCTGACGCGCCTGGGCGATGTTGATTTTGCGGACCTGATTTTTATTCGGTCTGAATATTTCCTGCGTGAGATGATCCGGAGAAATCCGGAATATCAGCCAAAATTCCCGATTCTATTTGGCGAAAAAGAGGGGAAAATTGCACGGGCGCATCGGGGGCGAGATCCGGCGTTTCTCTTTTCGGCCCTCCAGCGTCAGCTGGGGTATCCGGAAGTGCCGCGCCCGCGTCGCTATAGCGAAGCTGAAGCGAAAGTGGTCGCGCTTGAGCAGCGAATCATTCTGCTGGAAAATCGGCTGAAAGTGCTGGAAAACGAGATATCGGGCAAGGATCTTGATTTGACGGAAGTCATGATCAAGCCTGATCAAACCGCCGGTGTGCCTGTGGGCTGGGGGCGAAAGAAAGAGCCCGATGCACGGCCGCCGAAGGCCGACCCGACGCCTCATTCGGTGGATGCAGAGAATTGGGATTTTCACTATCCGCCGTTGTCGTAAATGATCAAAAAATCATCACCGTAGAAAAATCAAGATATGCCTGCTGCGAGGTTCAAAAAAATATTGGTCATCGCCCCCTACCCTGAGGGGGTGGCACCAGCCCAGCGGCTGAAATATGAGCAATATTTTGATTATCTGCGGCGGAATGGCTACGAGATTCGCTCCACAGCATTTGTCGGACGCCGGTTCTGGTCGATCATCTATCAGCCGGGGCACATTCCGGAAAAGATTTTCTGGACAATCGCCGGCTTTCTCAAAAGGCTGGGCTGGTGCCTGCGCGTGCCATTTTATGATGGCATTTTTATTTATCATTCGGCTGCACCGCTAGGCCCGGCCATTTTCGAGCGTATCTATACACGCCTGAATCCCCGGCTGATTTACGACATTGATGACATGATCCACCTGGCCCATTCCAGCCAGGCCAATCGTTTCACCAAATGGCTCAAGGGCTCATCACGTATCACCCACCTGATGAAAAAAGCCCGGCATATCATCACCTGCACGCCGGCACTTGATGAATTTGCCCGTCGGTTTAATTCGAACACGACTGATATTTCATCGACGATCAACACATCCACCTATCAGCCTGTGAATCGCTATGAAAACCAGCCGGATAAGCCCATAACGCTGGGCTGGAGCGGCAGCCACAGCACAGAGAAATATCTTTCGCTTCTGACAGGTGTTTTACAGGAAGTCTCAAGGCAGCGAAAAATCCGTCTGTTGGTGATTGGCAGCGGTAAATTCAGTATGCCGGGGGTGGAAGTCGAATCAATCGCCTGGCAATCAGTGAGTGAAGTGGCTGATCTTCAGCGGATCGATATTGGCTTATATCCCCTGCCTGATGACCCATGGGTTTACGGCAAGAGCGGTTTGAAGGCGCTGCAATATATGGCGCTGGGGGTTCCGACAATTGCAACGGCCATTGGCACGAATTTCCGGGTGATTGAGAATGATCAATCGGGCCTGCTGGTCAATAGCGAAGCGGAGTGGGTGGCCGCGATCATCCGGCTGATCGACCACCCGGCCGACCGCCGAAGGCTGGGCCAGGCAGCGCGGCGGAGAGTCGAAAAATATTATTCAATTGAAGCCAATAAAGATGTGTATCTGGCGATTTTTGACAAGGTCTATGGCACCCCTGCCGGCTGGCCCAGACCCGCGCATTTAAGCCTGATCACACCGCTGGAAAAAGATGGACTGGCGGCCCCTGCCCCGCCATTGGAATGACTAAAGAAAAAATGGCCAGCTTGTTTTTTGGGGATGGTCTGGAAGGACTAAACTCAATTCAGAGAGAAAACCGGAGTTGACACGACCTTTGGGAATTTTCCCAGTCCACATTACTAAAAACAAGGCTAACCCGAAGCATTAGCGAGAGATAAGAAATCAGATAGATTGCTCAGAATAATTCCCTCGCTTACGCTCTTTGAAGTTGCGCTTTTTGAGGTATCTATTTTCATTGCGGCTCCAGAGGAGCCGTCTATGAATAGTTATGGCCTCCGGCCATATAAACCACCGATCTTTTTTATTGATTTTCCTTAACGGATCAAATCGCAGCGTATCTTTGGATTTCGGCAAAACGACAATTCAAAAAGCGCAACTTCAAAGCTTGCGCTTCGGGTTAGCCTGCTGTCGTGGAATTGCGGCCAAAAAACAGCAAAGAGAAAGAAATATCCGGTTTTCTGAATGAACGGAGTTTAAGCCGCAATTTTCCGGTGAGATAAACCGGCTTTATACTGATCAAACCAGCGCAAAAGCCGGTCGCGAAGAGTAGCAACAAGCCATGTCAGGGCAAATGTCAGGACCCAGAAGAGAATCAGATTCAGCGGCCGTGGGGCGGCCAGAACATACTTGTTTTCAAGCACTGGATAATGCACCAGATAGACTTCAAGCGTGACACCCGCCAGCCAGGTGGCAAATATGGCCACCTGCCCACCCCGGCCGAGCCAGCCGATCACCGGGCCACTGGCCGAAAGCAAAAGCATGAAATACATAACCGGCAGCACCAGCAGATGCAGCACAGAAACGAATTCGACAGCAAGCCCGCGCCTGGAGAGCAAAAACTTCACACCAAGATAAGCGAGGGATGACAGAAAAAGCCCTGCAAAAATCAGTTTGTTGCTGATTTTTCGCTCATTGACACGGTAACGAGCCACCACCACACCCAGCATCATCACCTGAAAATAGAAAAACCAGTGCAGAACATGCGTCCGCAGCTCGTTTGAGCTTCTCAGCCAGCCCAGAATATAAAACGGCACAAGCCCCAGGCAAAGTGCCAGCGGCCAGCGGGCCAGCGACGTGCGCGACCAGAGAAAATAGATCACATAAAATGTGGTGATCTGCATGATAAATGGATATTGCGGCGGCCAGATGATGCGCCATGGCACATCTGACAACCGACTGATCCAGAGCGACTGAAAATCTAAGAGCGCCGTGGCGGCCAGGACAATAAACACCGATGGATAGATCTTACGCAATCGGCGGGAGAACCAGTCGAGGGCTGGTCGGCGGCTATGCTGGTCGCCCTTGGCCAGGCCATAGCCTGAGAGCAGGAAAAAGAGCGAATTGCCCAGAAGGCCGTCGCCGGCAAGCTGAGGGATTGGGTAATAATCGGTGAGGTGCGAATTGGCGATCAGGAGTGCGGCCAGGCATCGCACCAGTATCGTTTCCATGGTGTTTCTCTAGTTTTCCGATTACTTCAGAATGATTTCCTGATTCTGATAGGTTTTGCCGTTCACACGGCCGCCAATCACGCGCACTTTGGCGGAATTGGCGGCATCAGAAGATTTGTTGCCTGAGAGCTTCACGACATTTGCTTCAGGATCATACAAATCGGCCTCGCCCACTTGCAGCGCTGGGCCTTCTTTTGAAGGGTCGATCTGGTTTTTCTCAACCGTTGCCGAATAGTAAATTCGACCCTGGCTGGCGCGGGCAATTGGCCCCTGATCACCGCCAATCCGGGCCGGTTTCACCGATCCGCTGATTTTGTTTTCGATGATCAGAATTTGAAATGCCGGGGTGTGCGACCAGCCCCAGGGGCCGGGAGATTCGGTCGGCACGGAATTGATGCGAATCGATTCAAGGCCGCCCGTCAGCGTGTTTTTGCTGACAATCGTGCCATAGTGATTTCCACCCAGCACCAGCGGAAACGACTTGCCCGACCGGCTTGAATCAATCTGGTTTGACTCAATCACCGTGTTTGTAAAACCACGTGACAGGCTGATTGCCGGCAACGCACTGCCAGCAGGAAGCGGCGGCTCAATCGCCACGGCATGATTACCCATCGGCTGAACCACTCGATGAAACGTGCCGGCCTGAGTGCCGGAAAGGATCGCGAGAACATCGCCCGCCTGCGGCGGCTGGGCCAGGCCTGGGCCGCATTGAACGACTCGGCCATCGCTGGAAATGGCGGCGGGCAAGCCTTCAAACTTGAGGCGATATGACTCTGTCAGCAGAATTTCGTTGGCGTTCATGTCGCCAATGCTGTCGCCATCGACGGGGCCGGTGTTGGCCACCATGTTATTAACGACGCGAATGGATTCGCCATGCTGTGTCAGGTTGAGAAATCGCCAGAGTTTTCCGGCACTTCGCATAGGCTGAACGCGATTGCTGATGACTTCCACATCAACCGGGCGCGTTACGGCAAAGGCATCGTAGCAAAAGCTGCCGGCCAGCGGGCCATCATGCCGGTTCTGCATGATCTGCCACGGGCCGCCTGCCAGATGAACACAGCCCCCGCGCAGGATAGAGCCTTCGATCTTACCGTTTCGAACATTCAGGGCCCGCATGATTTTGAGGGCTTCAGGCGGGTTGCCATCGGCTGATTTTGGCGGCTCGGGGCCGGTGATTTCCAGGCGGCTGATCGTGACGCCCCAGAGTGGCTGATTG
>JBILGL010000464.1:0-4061 GCA_044351075.1 Isosphaeraceae bacterium
TAAAGTGTCTTCCTGCCTTTATGAGAAAAAAGAATGAGCCAAATGAGGAGTCAGATGAGATGGCCAGGCGATCGATCGATGAGTGATGATTCGTTTATGAATGAATAACAGTGATGCGATTTCACTGAAATTCGACATGACTTTGAAATAACAGCTCTGAGTGAGCCCAGTAAAAGCCCTGAACTAAGCCTAAAAAAAGCATCAGATATCGCTTCAGACTCACCCCATCGCCTGTAGGATAAAGTGCGAAAGCCAGCCGAAATTGCATGTTGAAAAAATGCAACAGTATTGAATGAAGCAGGCGGTGTTATTTAATCATCGACTGGTTTGACAGTCATCTTACGAGTGGATACCAACCGAGGCGGTCGAGGGCGTCGAGCAGCCATGGGTGTGTCCAGGGCGAGCGAATGGCGTAGCCCACCGAGAGGAAAGAAAAGGCAAGTGCGGCAAGCCCAAGACGGCGGTGGAGAGTGTTTTCCGCCCCCGACCTGAAGCCGTCGGGCAGGAAATAAACCCAGAGCGGGATGAGCCAGAAGAGCCAGCGCAGGCCCTGAGTGGAGCCGCCATAGTTATTCGTTTTATAAGCGTAGAAGCCGACGACAACGACGCTGAGGATCATTGCGAGCCAGGCTCCGACGGCCTTGCCGGGATTTGTGCGCGGGTCAATTCCGCCAGGAATCAGCATCAGCCAGAGCGGCAGGAGCCAGAAGAGCCATGAGAGTTGGAATGGGTCAATCGACTGATATTTGTAATACCGATAGCCCACTGCCAGCCCGGCAATGATGAGCGTTGCCAGAAACAAGGCAATGGCGCGATAAAACCGGCTGCCCATGCGGGTGGCGATACCGGCCATGGCGAAGAGAAAGATGGGCGAGAGCGAGAAGATGCCGTGGTGGCCGAAGAGCATGTGGCCGAGATAGACGGCCCGGGGCTCAGGATGTTTGTCGAAGTAGTCGAGGTCGAGCGGCGTCGTCCAATAGCTGCCGGCATATTCGTAGGCATCGCCGCCGAAATCGGCATAGGCGGGCTTGAATGTGCCGAGGGCTGCATATTGGCAGGCGAGAAAAAGAATGGTGGGCAGAAGTGCTGCCGGAACGAAGCCAAAGAGCGTTCGCCGGAATGAAACCGCAGCCAGCACCAGGCCAAGAACGGCAGGCAGCGATGCGGCGGGAAGCTCATTGCAGGCACAAAAAGCCGAGAAGAAACCGGCCTGAAGGAAATTACCGGCAGATTTATCTTTGTCGTTGATAGCCCGAATGGTGGCCCCGAAGGCAAAAAAGGCAGACCATGCCGCAATTAAATGATTATTCAGTGTGCTGGTAAAGACGGTGAGATAAGTGCCGAAAGCAAAGGCCGATAAACTGGCCAGCCAGGCCCAGTCCGGGTTATCTCCATCATCCAGAAAGCGGCGGTATCTGACAAGCATCAGAGCCAGCGGAATGATATTAAGCACAACCAGAACCGGCTTTAAATAGACGACATGAAGCGACCATTTAAAAGGTTCGGGGGTTTGGAGTTCCGTGCGTTTGCCGCCGGGGGCTGACTTATCATCAACAATGACATTGCGGGGTATGCGTGGCGAGGTTGTCTGGTAGTCAAGCGGCAAGCCGAGGGCCTGACGAAACGGGTAAAGCCCGGCGGCGATCAGTGTCGGCAGCATGGGCGGCTTACTGGAAAAGAAATGCTTTTTCGGCTCGCCGGCTTGGTCGGCGGCAGCGGACGACTCCCAGGGGTTGACCTTGAAAACTTTGTCCTGAGTGTCTGCCTGCCAGGGGCAGTCGTCAATTGTATAAGTGCCGCGTTCCAGCAGCGACCAGACGGTGCACCAGCGACTGATATCGTTGGCGCCGATCATGGTGGGCATCCGCAGAGTCAGCCCGAGGCTGAGGCCAACGGCCATCAGAATGATGATGGTGCCGGCCGATTTTCGCGATGTTGTGTCAACTGTCGTTGGGTTGGTCATCACGGTTGCCCTTCGCCAGTGGCAGATTTAAGCTTTGAAACGTCAGTCGAGCCGAACTTCGCCGATGGTTTCGATGATATTCGGCATGGCCCACGGGCCACCCATCTGAGCGGCGATATTCCATTCCATTGCCAGACCGATACCCAGAAGCACCAATGCGCCGACGATGCCCGAATAGCCCATTGCGGCGACGACTGGCCCACACGAGCAGCCAGAGAGCCAGAGCCCGACACCTGACAGAAGCAGGAGAAGGCTGATTAAGCCGAGAATAAGCCCTGTGCCGCCGATCAGGTGCATGGGGCGGCCGCCAAAGCGGCAGCGGGCGGAGACGGCGAGGAGATCAAGAAAGCCTTTGAACATCCGATTCCAGCCGTATTTGGAATGGCCGAAATTACGGGGCCGGTGATTGACTTCAATTTCGCCGACTTTGAAGCCTCTCGCCGCGGCGAGCACTGGCACGAATCGGTGCAGCTCGCCATAAAGGGCGAGGTCATGCACGACATCTGTGCGATAGAGTTTATAGCCGCAGTTATGGTCGTGAAGGCGGCAGCCGGTCAGGCGGCTGACCATGGCATTAAATATGCGGGAAGGGCCGACTTTATGCCAGGGGTCGTAGCGCTTGCGTTTCCAGCCGCTGACGACATCAAGACGATCGTTTTGCAACTTTTCAAGAAATCGGGGAATTTCGGCGGGGTCGTCCTGAAGGTCGGCGTCGAGTGTAAAAACAAGGTCGCCGCGGGCGGCGGTAAATCCGGCCTGAAGGCCGCAAGCCTTGCCGAAATTACGGCGGAAGCGAATGGCGCGAATATTGCGGTCGTTGCGAGCCAGATCACCGATGATTTTCCAGGATTGGTCACGGCTGCCGTCGTCAACAAAGATAATCTCATAACCGCCGGAGAGGCCGCCAAGCACAGAAACGAGCTGACGATGCAGCTCTGCGAGGCTCTCTTCTTCGTTGTAAAGGGGAATGACGACGCTGATCATACGACTTCCGGCTCGCTCACTGGTTGGTTGCTACACGCCTTTGACGGTATCAAACTGATGGCTGCTGCTGCAACAATTTCCTCAATAATCCAGACAAATCGGACCACCAGCGCTGATGCAATCGCCAGATCCGGCCCCAGCAGACCGCCGGTGACTTCATCCAGAATCCACTCACGAAGGCCAAGGCCGCCGGGCAGGATGGGCAGGGCAAAGCCGCCCACGGTGGCGAGCATCATGGCACCGGCTGTGCGCGGCCAGTGACTGACGTCAAAGACTTGCCCTGTATCAAGCGAAGAAACCACGGCCACCATGGAAAGGCCCCAGCAAAGCCAGCCGATTGAGCCGTAAACCAGCAGGGCGGGCCAGTCGCTGCGGCCGGGGGTGGGGGCATCGCCCGGCTCGATGGTCGATAGACCTTTTTTCAGCAGGCGGGCTGCGCGAGAGAATGTCATTGGCAGGACAGTTGCGGCGAAGGCGACCCCAAGCCCTGAGGAGAGCAGAGCCGCCGGCAAATGAGCGGGAGGAATGGCCAGAAGGGCCGCGCCCAGCAGGCCGCCAATGGCCATCATGGAGAGCGTTTCATAAAGGGCCGAGAGCATGGCCGCAGTGCCACGGGCGCCAGAGCGGGCCAGCAGGCCAACCCGAATGACGACAACCATGCCCTTGCCCGGAACGTATTTCGCCGGATGGCTCAGGACATAGGCCCGCAAGCTTTCAATGGTCGAGACGGAAGGGGCAACCAGCCGCACAATGCGGGCATAATATAGCCCAAACACGGCAAGACCTGCGATGTAAAGCAGCCCTGAAACGGCAAGAAGCGGCAGATTTGGCTGAAATTCCGGCAGACGATTCCAGCTGCGGGCAATCTGACGAACGACAGAGGCAAGAACCACGAGGATAATGACGAGCTTCAGGCTTTTGATCAGCCACTTTTTCAAATTTTTATTTTGTTGGATGGGCTTTGATGGATTTTCGGTGGTCGGGCCGGGGCTCTGTGTGGGAGTGGGCGATTCGGCTGAAGGTTGATTCGGGGTGGGGTCGGTCATTGTATCAGAGGGCGGATTGATTGCGGTCAGAAGGCGATGGCGACCGATTTTTTCGAGTTAAGGCTGAC
>JBILGL010000057.1:0-13249 GCA_044351075.1 Isosphaeraceae bacterium
TTAATTCTGAAAGTGCTGTCGGTGAACCGGCGATTTTTGGGAAGACTGCTCGATGGGTCGATTATTCCGGACCCACCGGGCCAGATTTGCAGGAAGGAATCTGCTACATGGATCACCCTTCAAATCCACGGCACCCCAGCCACTGGCATGTGCGCCGTGATGGCTGGATGATCGCTTCAATCACCCTGGCTGATAGCTGGCGAATTGCGGCCGATCATCCTCTGAAATTAAGGTATCGCTTACTGGCCCACTCACTTGAAGGCCGAAACGACCGCGAAAGGCTGGATCATCAATGGTCGCAATTTGCCCAGACCAAAGGCTACGAATTGCAATTGCCCAAAGGCGGTGTTCCAAGAGTGATCAGGCTTGAATCGTAGCAAATGATGAAAAGCTCATCTTTTGCAATTATCTGAATTGATTTGTCATTTAAATGCATTTGCCCAGGTGCTGCCTGCATCCAGCGAACTGATCAGGCAACCATTGCCGCCAACAGCAAAGAGATTCCCACCCCGGCTGACATTAATGGAATAGAGAAAATGATCGACACCAGTCGTTTTTACTTTCCAGGTTGATCCTCCATCCGTTGAGTGAATGACGATTCCATCAGCCCCGGCAGCCCAAAATTGTCGATCGTCTATGGCCTCGACTGTCAGAAGCATGCGGCAATAGGGCGAGGAAAGCTGCTGCCAGCTCTGGCCTTTATCACTGCTTTTTACCATCAACCCTTTTTCGCCAACGGCAATCAATACGTTATTACCTCCACGGGCGATGGAGTGTAGGGTTTTGAAATCATAATGAGCAGTAATCCGCCATGTTTTACCGGCATCATCGGTGCGGATGATCCTGCCCCGGCCCGTCACTGCCAGCGTGATATTCTGATCGATCAGTTCAACGTCGTAAATATTATCAATGATATTAGCTGATTCACGAATCCACGATTTTCCGGCGTCGATCGTACGATAAATCAGACCATCGGCACCGGCAGCTACTACGTGATTCGAGTCAAGAGCATGCACCGCCAGAAAATCTCCTGCATTTGCCAGAGATTGATCTTCCCATGTCTTGCCACCATCAGATGTCCGATGAATCAGGCCACGGTTGCCAACCACCCAGGTTATCTCAGAAGAGACTGCCGTGATATCGCGTAGCCAATTGGGTTCTCGAGGGTTAGGCGAAACCTGCTCAGGCCAGGTTCGACCGCCATCAGTTGTGCGCAGGATAAACCCTTCGCGGCTGATCAGAAAACCGGTCTGGTCATCGACCATGTCCATCGCCACAAACCAGGAATTCTGATATCTGGCAACGTCGATAGAACTTCGGGCTGTATGAGCCGAACTCTCCTGATTTGAATGGCTGAGTCGAGAGACTCCTGCTGCCGCCATAAAGGTGACCAGAACAAACTTGAAGCCCAAACGGATCATTTCGAGAATCATCGACCATCGCCCTCCAAAAAAAGGGCCGGATGAATCAGGCATCCATGCAATCAGTTGATATGAAGATTTTATGAAGTTTTCACAAAGAATCAATGTCGATTTTCAGAAATATTTACGGAAACGCCATTTACAGCATACAGTGTTTTTGCTTGATGACGAGCAAATGCCTGATCAAAATAACTTATGAGTGATTTTCGCCACCCGCTGGTTCGGTTCTGGTTGTTTTTCGCCGAAACGAGACGCCAATATTCAGAGCAAATAAATGACCGACAGCGGCAGGGAGAGAAAAAGACGTTTCCTGACTGGTGTTGGCATTGGCCCTGAGTGCGGCCCGGGGCTCGTGTAAAAGCTGATTCTGCAGGCGAAACGCCATACGCTCAATCGCCTGACGCTCTTCGGTGGATAGCTCTGAAAGCCGGTCGAAAAGGTCTGTCAGTTCTTTTTCCCGGATGCGATCAGCATGTTCGCCCAGATCTTTCAGCACACTGGCCGCGTGTTTGCGATGCCGGAGCGCCGATAAACAGGCCAGAATTTCAGATTCAATCAGCCGAGTGGCCGCATTGAGGCCGCCGCGACGCTGGGCCAGGTTACGTTCGACCTGTTCCTTGAGGTCGTCCACGTTATAGAGCATGACCTGATCTAGCTGGCCGATTCGGTCGTCAAAATCGCGCGGAATGGCGATATCCAGAATCAGGGCCAGACGATATCGCCGCGCCCGTTGAATCCGGGAATAGGCTTCCAGCGAGACAATTGGCTCAGTGCTGGACGTGGTGCTGACGACGACATCGGCATTAATCAGCGATGCATTGAGCTGATCCATACCCGCCGCTGTGCCGCCAAACTGCTTCGCCAGCTCTTCCGCCCGCTGAATGGATCGATTCACCACCACAATTTTGCCGGGCTGCAGGCTCGCCAGGTGTGTCAGCGTGAGTTCGGCCATCTTGCCTGCACCCACCACCAGCACGGTTTTATCGTCAAACTGGTCAAAGACTTCACGGGCCAATTCCACCGCCACACTGGCCACAGAGAGCTTGCCCACACCAAGGCCGGTTGATTCACGCACTTTTTTGCCAACACGCAAGGCATGTTGAAAAATCGCGTGACTGATCCAGCCAACGCTTTGTGCCGCTACTGCCCTTTGATAGGCGTCACGCACCTGGCCCAGAATCTGCCCTTCGCCCAGCACGACACTTTCAACGGAGCTTGCGACGCGGAAAAGATGCCCGACGACACCATCATCCTGATAAACCGTCGCATGGCGGGAGAGTTCTTTCGCATCAATCCGGTGAAATTTTGCCAGAAAATTGCAAAGCCCTGTTCCTTCTACCAAGCCTGTACCTGCGGTGAGATTATCGCGATCGGCCGCAGCATAAACTTCCACACGGTTGCATGTGGAGAGAATAACGAATTCATGCCCGGGAAATTCCGCCCTCAGATCTCGAAGCGCATGATTGAGCTGATCACCGCTGAAGGCCAGTGCTTCGCGAATGGCCGCCGGGGCCCTGGTATGGTCAACACCAACTGCGAGAAGCCTCACGGGGTCGGGCCCCCCGACGGCGTTCCCTCAGCGTGCTCGACCATCGGCCGTGTTGACCCGTGGGCCGTGGGTACCAGCCAGCCAACGCCAACCCAGGTGAAGATGAGAAAGCCGAGAGCAATGCCGGTAAACCAGACGATTCGCTTGCCCCGCATGGCCGGCCGAAACCGGGCGTGCAAAAGCGCGGCGAAGGCGCACCACATGGCTGCGGCACTGATTAATTTTGGATCAGTCCATGAAATAGCCGTGTTTGATTCATTCCGACCAAGCGAATAATTCAGCATCACACCGATAAACAGCCCAAATGTAAGCATCGGGAATGAAGCTGTAATGGCGATGCGGTTGATGCGTTCGGATTGCTCAAGGCTTGGCAGTGTCAAACCTGTGCGCGATGGCTTTTTCAGTTTGAGACGTCGGCTCTGGACTACATACATCAGCCCGGCCGCAAATGCTACAAAAGTGCAGACAGCACCTGCCACCAGCAGAATACCGTGAATTGTGCCCCAAAAGCGTGCTGGGCCGCCCCAGTCGGTTGACCATTGGCTGCGCGAGGCCACCAGACCACCCAAAGCCACCACGGCCAGCACCAGCGGCGTGAGAAAAAGACCTGTGGCACTCGGCTTGGCTGCACTTACCATGAAATAAAAATCAATAACGGCCAGAATCCAGGCCAAAAGCATCATGGAATCAAACATCGTGGCAATCGGGAAACGCCCCTCGGCCACTCCGTGATTCAGCAGATAAACAGCATGAACAGCCAGCCCCAAACCAAGCAGCCCCTGCACCAGCCGCCAGTTAGCCGCCCCACCCCATCGCACTCGGACGATATCGGCAATCAGCGAAAGTGCATAGGTCCCGCCAAAGCAGAGTACGGAAAGTCGATCAAGCATTCTCCGTCGCTCCCACCCTGATGAGGCACACACACTCTCTCGAAGCCAATCCTACCATTAGTTTACACCACCGCCAGAATCAATTCGGCCAGTCAGGAGCTGACGTCGAACTGGATGAAGGCAAAAACGCTTGGCAAAGCGTTGAATCCTGAAAAATCATTCAATCAGAACCGCCCGACTTATCATTACGACTGGAAGAAGCAGGCGTGCTTTCAGCGATCTGGGATTTTATGCCAGCATTGGTTTGATGCTTTGATCCGCCGGCAGCTGTAAGTGCAGATTGCACAATTAATTCCCTCAGGTCAAAGCCCTGACGGATGAAATCAGCCCTCAGCTTGCCGGGCGTTTCTGTGCCATAGGCCATAATCGGCTGCTTGACGGTATGATGGAAAATTTGCTGGACAAGTGAGCTTTGTGTTTCAGCTGTGTTGGCCACGAATTTCGCCAGCTCTGTCGCACCGTTGTATTTGACGGTGTTGCCATCTCGCGTCAGATATTCGCCACTGGCATCAATCGGCTTATCCTTCTCAATAGAGCGGAATCGGCCAATCGCGTCATAATTTTCCAGCGAGAACCCGAGTCCATTAATTGTACTATGACAACTAACACACGCCGCAGGGCTTGTTTGCAGGATCGTTCGCTCGCGTGTTGTCAAATTTGGATGCAGATCCGGCGCCAGCGGGCTGACGGCAATCGGCGGCGGCTTGATCGCCCGCCCCAGTATGCTTCTCGCCAGAAAAACGCCGCGGTGAATCGGCGATGTGGTTTGCGTATAGGCAAGCATCGCCAGCATATAGGGATGTGTCATGACGCCCGCTCGCCCGGCCGGGTCGCCTGTGCCCGACTTTACCTTGCGAAAGCCATCACCGGCTGGCAGCTTCAAGCCGTAAATCTTGGCCAGTCGATCGTTTGCATACCAGGAATCAGCCGTCAGCAATTGGCGGAAGTCGGTTTGGCCCTGCTTCACAAAATCATCCAGCGTCATTTCCAGCGATGTTCGCAGATCACCAATCACCTCAGGCGTAAAGTCAGCGAAAACCTTGGGGTCTTTTGTCAGGTCGGGCGACCCTTCAAGACGCAGCCACGCATGGAGAAAATCACGCAGTTTCTGGGCAGCACGGGGGTCTTTGACCATCCGCTGAGCCTGCGATTTCCACTGCTCAGGATTCGCCAGATTCCCCTTGGCTACCGCTTCGAGCAGATTCGTGTCGGGCAGGCTGTCCCAAAGGGCAAAAGATATCCGGCTGGCGATGTCGTAAGCATCGGCCTCACCAGTGTTTGACTCCAGATAAAGAAATCGCGGCGATTTGAGCGTCAGCAAAATCACGCGACGCAGAGCCTGCTCAGGGTCTTTGATCGTTTCGAACTGCCGATCAACATAAAGCTTTTTCTGTTCTGGGCTTAATGGCCGCCGAAATGCCCGTTCAACAAACTTTGCGGCAAATTCGCGAATCTTCTTGTTGCGGCTCTCAGCCTCTTCATCCGCCTTAGCTCCGGCCAGTTCATTAAGCGACGCCACCACCAAATTCGCCGTTTCAATCGCGCCGTCGGTGGTCGCGCTCTCCCATGCCTTTGAGATCGCAATGCCCCGCTCGTAGCCGAAACTGCGGTCATCAGGCGGAAATGGGGTCTGGATCACAAATCGACGCGGGTTCCAGGTTGGGCTCAGGTGGCGATCTGTAATTGGCTCGACATGCGACATGCCGGGCCGCTTCCAGGCCAGTTCAATCGCAGCCGTTGGTTCGCGAAATTTAAACATCTCCAGCCGAATGATATAACCGCGACCACCAAGAAGCCTGATCGACTGCCGAAATTCGCGGTCGGTGCCCGACTTCACCCAGGCATCAATCAGCGGCTTTTCGTTATCGTTTACCCAAAGCCGAAATGCATTGTCGGTGCGTACCACAAATTCAAATTCGCCGGACTCTGTCGGAAAAACCGAGCCCTGCCAGCGCACAGAAAACTGCTTTGCCTCTTCATCCTTCTTTTTCTGCTCTTCACGCTGCTTCTTTTCGCGCTCGCGCTGAAGACGCTTCTGCTCTTCAATTTTCTTTTTCAGCTCTTCTTCCGAAAGCTCATTTTTAGCCGCATCTTTTTGAGGCGCGGCCTCTTTTTTCACCTGCTCATTCGGCTTGTCTGCGTTAGCTGGCGCGGGCTTCTTCTCCTGATCGCTCTTCTGAACTGATTTCTGGGGCGGGTCAGCCAGCGCAAGTTCCAGCGGGCCAAATGATTGCGGTTTGCCATCTTTGGTCGCTTCTGCTTTTGGCTTGCCGGCCTCGACAGGCTTCGGCTGATCGGCTGGTTTGGCTTCTTCGACTGGGTCGTGTGGGCGACGGGCCCCAAAATTGAAGGCAATGACGGGATCCACCCGCTCAATCACCCGCAATTCTCGGCGCATTTGGCGACTCGAAAAGTATTCGCCCTTCAGCCCCTTCATTTCGGCTGTCTGGCCAGATGGACGAAAGCTGCCGATCAAGTCCATCAGAGCATTCTGGTATTGCCCGACAGTCAGTCGCACCATCTCCACACGCGGCGGCTTGTTGCGAGCCTGCGCTGTGGGCGAATAAAAGCTCTCGTAAATATATTCAGCTACTTTTCGGGCATCTTCACCGACGCATTCGTCTGGGTTCTCTTCCGGCATGGTCTCGTCAATCAGTTTTGTGAGCTGACCAACGGAAAGGTCGCCTGTGAGCGATTTTTTAAACTTCATCGAACCCTTACCAGCCTCGCCATGGCAGCCAATACACTGCTTGCGATAGATCTGCTCGCCAGTCAGTTTGGAGCCGGTGCCCTGCTCTTTTGGCTCGTCGGCACTTGCCGGCAAGGCGAAAATCAGAATGGTGAAAAGAGTAAGGATGAAGCTGTTCGTAATTTTTTGTGATGGTTGCATAGCGATGCACCTGACCGCAAAAGGCGTTATTTGGAGTCGTCGGTCAATATCTAAAGATTATCCAACAATTCGACAATTTCAAACAAGGTGAATGACTGCGAATGATTTCTCTTTGAATCAACTCTGGATTTCATACCCAAGAAAATCCAGAAGAATTCAAAATCATCCAGCGATTTTTCTGTTTGCTGACTATCAGGATTAACCCCTTTCCCCAAGCCCTCGGGCCTGTAAAAATGAATGATTAAGCGCGGTCGTTGAACAAAGTTCAGGCTGGGCCACTCAGATTCCACAAACTACGAGAAAAAAGATGACAGAACCAACCCCAAACAGAACCCGCAGAACTTTTCTGACCACAGCGGCACTGGCTGCATCAACCGCCGCTGCCCAGCCCTTCGCTATTCATGCTCAGGATAAGGCGGGCAGCAAGTTGCCGGTTGTCGGTACGGGCGAGCACACTTATGAATGCCACCACAACTGGGGCGAAGCTCCGCCCAATATCAAGTGGTATGAAACCCACGGCTGTGCAGTCGATAAAGCCGGCAATGTCTATATCACCCACCGCGCGGCCGCAAATTTGCCGAAGTCACCAAAAGATTGTCAGGATACGATCGTCGTTTTTGACCCTAAGGGGAAATTCATTCGCTCATTCGGCTGGCAGTTTACTTCCGGCGGCCATGGAATCGACATCCGCGAGGAAAATGGCGAAGAATTCCTCTATCTTGCGTATATGATGCCGGTGAATCTGATCGAAAAAACCAACCTCAAGGGCGAGCGCGTCTGGCTCAAGGATCGCCCGCCCGAAGCCCACGTTTACGATCAGCCAAAAGCCCGCTTTGCACCCACCAACATCGCCTTTGCTCCCGATGGAAGTTTCTATCTGGCTGATGGTTATGGGTCAAATTACATTCATCATTATGATAAGGACGGCATCTGGAAAAAGACCTTCGGCGGCACGGGAACCGAGGCTGGCAAGTTTCGGACAGCACACGGAATCTGGGTGGATGCCCGACCAGGCCGCGAGCCGATGCTGGTGATCGCCGACCGGGCCAATAATCGCCTGCAATATCTTTCGCTTGATGGCAAGCCGCTGAGCATGGACACGGCCAATGTCAGCTTCCCGGCCCATATTGAGACGCGCGGCGAGATCATGATGGTGCCTGACCTGCACGCCCGGATCACCCTTTTTGACAAAGATAACAAGGTGATCACCCATCTTGGCTATAACGCCGATTGGACCAAAGAAGTGCTTGACGGCATGAAGGTGCGGCAGCAGCCTCAGCGCTGGCAGGCTGGGCGATTTGTGCATCCACACGATGCCTGTTTTGATAACGATGGCAATATTGTGGTGGCAGAATGGGTCGTGCCGGGGCGGTTGACTTACCTGCGAAAAGTCAGCGGCTGATTGGTCCTGAGGTCAGGCTGCGAATTGTGGCCGTAAGATCTTGCTGTTGATCATTTTTTGAAAAAAGAAAAAGGGCTGGTGTCATGAAAGACGCCAGCCCTTTGAGTTTATTGACCGCGATGAATCAGCGTGGCTTTCGCTTTGGGGTCGAGTTACTCTTGGCGATCATGGCGGCAATTTCACCTGCCAGCCCGCCGGGAACGAAGAATTCTCGTGGCCCCTTGCTGCCAGAGCCCGCTACTGAGCCAATGGCCAGCGAAGCGGGGCCTGAACCCGGCTGGGTTCGCTGGAAGCCGAAGTTTTGCCCGTTGATTGCCTGACCAGCAGCCAATGTAGCAAGCCGTGGGCCTGCAACCGGATCAACCTGTGTCCAGCCTGGCTCCATCGGTGCGGCAACCAATTGGTAATTACCTGAAATTGCCTGAGTCATCGTATAGAATCCGAGGCTATTGGTAATCGCTGTGGCTTCTGCTGTGGTAATGAGGCTGAGTGTGAAGTTGTTAAACCAGCCAGTGTCACCAATGGCCATGTCGGTCACTTCCACCGTCCAGGTGCCATTAGGGTTTGCCAGGTTATAAGCTCCCAGCGATTGATTAGAGAGATATCGGCCGGAATAGTTGTAGTATCCTGCAACGATACGGGAATCAGCGTAGTCATCGAAGATGGCATTCACGAGATTCTGCCCTGAACCGCCTTCGCGATTGAGTAGCTTTGTTCGGACACCTGATGGCGATACAAGCGTCACAACAAGATCGCCCAGATGACGGTGCTGAATATTGAGCTTCACCTCAACGCCATAAACCGGCAGTGTTGAACCAGCGACCGATACGGTTTTTGAAACTGTTCTCAGGTCTCTGATTGCTAACTTATTAGTGGCTGAGGTTCGCTGAACGGCCTGGAAGTCGAAGGTGCCATCGTTATCAACATCGTTAAAGATGCGGGTCTTGCCAATGCCGAGTTTGGTGTTGGTATCAACTACCTGACCAGAGATGGAGTTTGGCGGCAGTGGCACAAAATTGATGCCGGTCAGCATCTGCCCAGCCGCTAGAGTTGTGGTGTAAACACCGCTCGGCGGAGTGACAAAATAGACGCCGGTTGGCGGGTTTTGTGCCCGAATAATGGTGTTACCGGCAGGCAGGTCATAGAAAGTGTATGAGCCATCGCTGGCCGTCACAGTTTTCGGCTCGGCACCGACCATGAAGGTGATGGAAAAGTTGGTAAGCGTGCCTGAATCAAACTGGACAAGGTCATAAGCATAAAGTGTCCAGACGCCGTTTGGATCGCCAGACAACAGGCGAGCCAAAGGCTCAAGGGGTCGGACCGTTCCAGTCGGTACGACTCCGGGCACGATGGAAGCCAAGGCGTTGTCGTCAAAGGTCACGTTAAAATTCGTGCCTGCCGGGTCATATGGATCAAAGTAAAGTTCTGAATAAACCCCGGATGGATTCACCAGAATAAACGCCAGATCACCAGACCATGTATGGTTGGCTGAGATGGTGACGGTTATGCCGCCAAGCAGGCCTGTAATGCCGCTGACATTCAGCGGATGCGTGGTCGAACCGTTATCTGGTATGGCGATTGGTAGCCCCGTTGCCGCTTTAGGCGTGGGCGTTCCACCATCGTAGCTGTTGTTGTTATTGAGGTCTGCAAAGAGGGAAATGCCCGGGAAGGCAGTTTCGCCATTATCAAGCTGACCGTTGGCGTTGAGGTCCGCGATATAGCTGCCATTGATCGATGGAATGATCGAGTGGCCATTGAGATTCATCGTGAAGGTCGCGAGATTGGCCGGGTCAACATCAAGGTATTTGATTGTCAGCGGCAGATTGACATCGACCGTTGATGTTCCTTGAAAAACCACTTCCAGATCGTAAGCTTCGCCAGAAGCAAGGCTGGTTGGTATCTGATTCAGGATTTCAAATGGTAGCGATGTGCTGATCGAATCAATCCAGATCGTTCCGATGCCGGCGTTATACAGTGTTATGTATTTGATGGCGGATGTCGTGCCGAGTGGTGTGACAAAATTGACATTTGCACCATTGGCAATCGCCGCTGCGCCCTGATACGACTGCAATTTTGGCCGGGCAATGATGCCGTAATTCAGGCCGCCGGCCGTGCTGTTTACGGTCGGCAAACTGACGGCAAACTTACCCGTTGATGGGGTTCCAAAGGCCCAGTCCGTCGTGTTTGGAAGCTGTGCCATCATCGAATAATTACCAACGGCCAGGCCGTCCATCACCCAGATGCCATTGGCATCGGTTGAGGTCGTCTGCTCAGTGGAATACTGGAAGTCTATTCCCCAGCCGGTGATAGATCCAGTATCTCCAGTAGCACTATCCTGCACTTCAAGCCGCCATGTGCCGTTGAGTCCCTGACCTTTCAGCCCGGCAAGAGGCTGTTCGGGCCGGAATGAACCGGTAAACGGTGCTGCGCCGGCACTGATTGCGGTTGCCGCATTATCATCAAAAACAGTGTTGGTAAAGTTATCGCCAGATCCACCTCGGCGGGCTGCCAGTGAAATTCGTGTCCCAGCCGGGGAGACGAGTGTCAATGTCAGGTCGCTATCCCAGGTATGGGTGATATTGACTCGCACTTTCAGCGATGTGATATTTCCAACAAATCCGCTGACAACCAGGTTCGAGCCAACAGTCGTGTTATCGGTAATGTTGACGGGAACATTTGTCGAATTCTGGGCCGGTGCTGTGATCACGTCAAGCACGCCGTTGCCGTTGGAATCGGCGAAGACTGTCCAGCCGGCCAGTGGTTTATCAATTCCTTCATACTGGCCGTCGCGGTTGTCGTCGATAAAAACGGCACCACCCGTCTGGTAAGCAACTCGGAAAGTCCGGGTCATGTTATCGCCTGCGGTGCCATCGCCATTGCCGTCAAGCTCTGTGCCGAATGGGTTCTTGACTCCATTTGCACCGCTTAAGGCCGAGAATCGATAAAGCCCGGGCACCATCGAACCACGCACAGCGAATGAGAGATAATTTGTGCCATAACTATAGCTGCCGCCATTGGCTGCAGCCACACTGATTGGAAGAAAGGCATCATCAGACGTGCCGAAGGTATCATCTGCACCGGCATAACGCATTTCAAAGCTGGAATCAACGACGGTCGCCGGATCATAAATGCTGGCAGTTCGAACGGTGAAGCCACCCACAGGTCGGGTCACAGTGGCACCTTCCGCAGGCAGGCCATTAATGGAACCGAGGCGCGGCGCGGCCAGTGTCTGCGAAACCGCCTTGAAAGTGTTTATACGACCATAACCCAATGTTTCCGCAGCATATGTTGGGTTTGCCGAATTCACATTATCAGATGTGCCCATCACCTGAGCGATGACCTGATCTCGTGTCCAGCCTGGATTAGCACCCCAAACCAGTGCCATGGCGCCTGAAGCAACAGGGGTTGATGAACTGGTCCCACTAAATGTGGTGTAGCCCACATCGTCAGTCGTCCAGACGGGGTCGGCCGATGCAATTGAATCAACATTCACACCATAGTTCGAATAGGAAAGCAGCTTATCCGCCGGATCAGATGCCATGACGAACAGGGCTTTATCATAAATCGCCCGGACCGGGTTTAATTGCCCATTATTACCCGCGGAGTTCATGTAGATCGCACCGGCATCGTAAACGTAATCAAGCGCGGCTCTGAAAAGAGCATCGTTTGCAAAGCCATCGATGTTGTAGCTGACGTTTAATATGCGGCTGCCGTTGTCAACTGCATAGACGTAGCTCTCGGCGATGACCGAAGATGTCCAGGCCCCGCTGCCGAAAAATCGAACGGGCATAAGTGTCGCCATGCCCGCCACCCCGGCCAGACCAACGCCATTATTCACTCGTGCGGCGATATTGCCGGCAACGGGTGTGCCGTGTGAAGGTAAGGCAGTTGGATTAGGGTTATTATCTCCTGATGAGAAATCCCAGCCGTTGACATCATCCACATAGCCATTGGCATCGTCGTCCTTGCCGTTGGCCGGAACTTCAGCCGTATTTTTCCAGATGTTGGACGCCAAATCTTCGTGATTGATTGTCACGCCATCATCGAGAACGGCCACTGTGACACCCTGACCAAACGTCGTGGCGATATCCCATGCCAGATTGTTTTTCATCAGGGGATGATGCCACTGATCAGCATAACGTGGGTCATTGGGTGTAAAATCACGTGGGTCAAATGCTGAGTCGGCGGGATAGCTCATGTTTGGAGCAGCCCAGGCCACAAAAGTCTCATCGTCGAGCAAGTCAATAACATGATTGGGCGACTGTGGTTGAGCCAGTTTTAGCTCAACATATTTGAGGCCCTGATTGGTGAAAAGCACCTTTGAGCCAGCGAGATTGGTGAGCATATCGCCTTCGCCACCAGCCGAGGCCCATTTTCGCAACTTTTCATAACCTAGATCGCCCTTGACGGCGACAATCACTTCCGTATTGCTCGCCACAGGCTTCGAGATGCTGATCTGCTGGGCAGGATCAATTTTTCCGATGGGTAATTGACCGATCAGCTTTGAACCACCACCGCCATCCATCACCGTGCGGCTTTCCAGAATTTCAGGCGAAATTCGCGCTGGGCGAACCTGTCTGGAGCGATTGGTTTTCCCAGAAATTGAACGAATCAACTGGTCGTTTCGACGGATGAATTTCATAAGGCAACCTCAGGTTCGGCGATCAGAATCAACGGGTGGGGAATCAAGCAAGGTGTGACGCCCTAATCCTTTAGGGGCTGTAACTCAACTTTATGTTTCCCATTTTTCTTCTCGCCTCTCCGGCAGGAATGAAAAATCAGAAAATTTTCAGGAGTAGCGTCACGTCTAGGGAGTTCAATCATACTCGGTAGAGGAGCAAAAACTGTTCCGGAACAGATCATTCCGAAAAGTTCAAATTTATTATTCATCTGTTTTTTCAGTTTGACAACATATGCGAACAAAAAATCTTTGGCAAATTTCCTGTTTTACCAGCAATGGAACCTGATAAAGTCGTTATAGTTGGAATATTCGATTTTTTCGCTAAATATTATAAGATTCCAGTTAATGTTGAGTAAATCAATAATCCAATCGCATACTGACAATAAAAACCAAGCCTTGAGAAACGTCACTAAGCC
>JBILGL010000466.1:0-4045 GCA_044351075.1 Isosphaeraceae bacterium
TCCAAATCACTGGCATTCGCCCCATTTGGCAAGCTTTCAGGTCTCATCTATCTTTCAGAAAAAGCATCTGATCATGAAGGCCGAGCTGAACGGCTGGTGGAAGAAATATCTGAAATCTTTCGCTTCATTGCTGATCCAAATTCCGGTGATCCTCTCTTTTCAAATGTCATACCAGTAGCAAGTCGCTGGGGTATCAATACACACGCCCGTGGATGGCCAGATATTATTGCTGTGCCAGCTGATGGCTATCATCCTGTTGCGCGATGGCCTGGCAAAGATCTGGCAAGCGTCGTACACTTCGATGAGCGGCTGCCGGGCACACATGCCCGCTCAGGTGTGATTGCCATGAATGGCCCAGGAATTGAAGCGGGCGCTCGTATCGAAGGGCATGTAGAGGATGTGGCACCTACCATACTGAAATGGCTGGGTTTAGAGGAAATTAGTCAATTCTCTGGCAAAGTTGTCGGAAATGCGGCTGCGACGAATCTCTTTCAACCCCATATTCGCCTGGCTCAAAGTCGGGTTGTTATTTCAACGTCGTCTCATGCCGCTTCCCCGGCGGTCATAGGCTTGGAAGTTCCCTAACCTGTTTCAATCAAGGAGTCGCGAAGATCATGAGTCAGATTGCCAACGATGTTAAAGCCTTTGTGCTTGACCAATTCCTGCCCGGCGAAGATCCTGAGAACCTGACCGAAGATACGCCTTTGATCACAGGCGGCATACTTGATTCGATCGGCACGCTTAAGCTGGTTGTATTTCTGGAAAATCATTTTGATGTGACTTTTGAAGCGCATGAAGCCGGTGCAGACCATCTTGATACGATCGGTTCAATCGAGAGCTTGATTTCTGCCAAAAAAGCGGCGTGAATCGCTAATAATAATGATAAGTCAGTATTCATTATCAGATTCGGTGTGATACGCGGTCGTATGGGCCGCGTATTCACATATCAGGAAATTGTCATTAGTGACAAATTAATTCCTGATTGAGTTTATTATGCTCTCTGCAAATCGTTTATTTTCGAAGTAACAATTATCCCCTCTGAATTGAAGTTTTTTAATTAAGGATAAGCCTGGGCAATCGACAAAAAAGAGCAATAAATAGAATCAGGCAGTGGATTGATTTTAATGGATCTTCTTGTTTTCATCTGGACTCAACTTAACTTTCCCGTCAAAATCAAATTTATCGTCGATTGTTTCGCAGCCTGAGAAAAATCGACTCGCAAGGCCCGCCCCGCGAAACTCAAATCAAATTGCGATCATTCGAGATCGGAAAGCAAAACCCGACTATGACTTCCGCAAAAAAACGCATTCAGCTCATACTTAGAGCTTCACTCTCGGCCATTTGTTTCAACCAGACTGTTGATGCTCAGGTTGACGCTCAATCCTCAGCAAAAATGGTGAAGCCAGCCGCCGGTCTTAAGGCTACACTCTGGGCTTCTGAGCCGATGGTGATCAACCCCACGACCATTGATCTCGACAGCCGTGGCCGCGTCTGGGTCACAGAAGGTCTGAATTATCGCCTGCATCGCAATACGGGCCGCAAGATGGAGCGAATGCCTGACGCTGATGCAATCAAGATTTTGGAAGATACGGATGGTGACGGAAAAGCTGACAAATCAACGATTTTTGCTGACAAAATCTTCCCTGTCCCGATGGGAATCGCTGTCGAGGAAAAATACGACAAAACAGGAAAATATCTGGGCTGCAAGGTTTATGTGGGTAATAGCCCGAACCTTTTGGTTCTGGAAGATACCAACGGCGATGATAAGGCGGATGTGAGATACCCGCTTTTGACCGGCTTCGGCGGGATTGATTCTGACCATGGTGTTCATGGTATGACACTCGGCATCGATGGTAAGCTCTATTTCACGCATGGCGACGGTTGCTGCTCCGTTCAACCTGATGGAACGGACCGGGTTCAGAATTTTGATGTGACCGACAAATCTGGCCGGAAAGTAACGACTGACCAACTGGCCACAACGCTGCGTGTCAATCGCGATGGCACTCAGTTTGAAATTCTGGCTGATCGTCAGCGAAATAATTACGAGACTTCCCAAGACAGTTTTGGAACGCTCTTTACATCTGATAATGACGACGATGGCCGCCGTGGCAGCCGTGTGATATGGATTATGGATGGCGGCCGCTATGGCTATCGCACGCCCGGCAGCCCGCGGCACTGGGGCGAGGATGTGCCTGGCAATGTGCCCAAGCTGGTGGGCACCGGCAACGGTAGCCCATGTGGCATATTCGCTTATGAAGGCAATCTGTTCGGCCCTGAAAATGTCGGTAGCTTGCTTGAGGCCGATGCTGGAACGCGACAGATCAACTGGTTTCCGATTACACGCCACGGGGCAGCGTATCAGACAGTTCATCATGTGTTTCTGGCAAGCGAAGATCCATGGTTCCGACCAGTGGACGCCGCTGCAGCACCTGATGGCAGTGTCTATGTGGCGGATTGGTACGATGCCGGCGTTGGTGGTCATGCTTTCCGAGATCAAACGACAGGGCGAATCTACCTAGTCACACCGGAAGACCAGAAAGTGGCTGCTGTAAAGCCTGATTTCACCACAATCGACGGCTTGATTGCTGCTTTGGGATCACCCGCAACAGCTACGAGAGACACAGCTCGTCGGCTGTTAATTGAGCGTAAGGATGAATCCAAAAAAGCCTTGGCCACACTTCTGCAAAAGCCCGGTGGCGATGCACGACTGAAAGCCCGGGCCTTGTGGGTCTGGCACGCCATTGACGGCGACCCGGTGGCCACTTTTGCTCTTGTAAATCAGGAGGAGCCCCGGCTTCGTGAACAGGTTGTCCGCATGCTGGGTCGTGATGTGAGCCGAGTGGGCATCATCACACTGCCTGATGGCCAGAAACCGGCCCCAACGCGGGGCGAACAGAACTTAAATGCTTTGATGGCACTTGTGGACGACCCTGATTCTGGCGTTCGCCGTGAGCTGATCATCGCCCTGCGAGACGTGCCGACGGCCGTCGCAGGTGATGCTCTGAAAAAACTGGTGAAAAGTTGGGATGGTCACGACCGCTGGTATCTTGAGGCACTTGGTCTGGCTCTTCAAAACAGAGAGTCTGACTATATCGCCAGCCTTTTTGATGGCAAGCTCTTTGGTGACCTTCGGCTTGATTCAGCCGGCCGGGAGGCGGGCGTGGCTCTGCCTCCCTATTTCCCGACGGACCGAAACGAATCGTTCATCCCCACGGGGAATAAGGACCTGCCTTCCAACGCTTTAACGAAAACGATCGGCCTTGCCTGGCGGCTGCACCTTCCAGAATCGCTTGATCTGCTGGCCAGAATTCGCCCATCTTTGCAAACACCTGAGCTACAGCAGGCGTGGGATGATGTGCTAAGACAGATATCAGACCCGAAAGCCGCCGAATTTGTTGCCCGGCTTGCCCGTGATAGTGGCGATGCACTTAGAAGCCGCCAGATTCTTGACCTCTTGTCGGAAAAGCTGGAAGGCGACTGGAAAGCGGCCCGTGATTCGCAAAATGTGCGTGAACTGATTGCAGCGGCCATGAAAAACCCCGCTTTAACTGTGCAGGGTGTGCGTCTGGCGGCCCGAAGTGGCAATTCCACACTACTCGAAACGATCGAACAACTGCTGAAAAACACTAATACAGCCGAGCCGGTACGCATTGCTGCGCTGGAAGGGCTGGTTCTGAACAAGTCGCCCAAAGCAGCGGCCGAGATTCAGGCGATTCTGGAATCGACAAAGCCAGCCAAACGCACCAGCGATCTTGCGGAAGCTGCCGTTCGTCAGATTCCTGCGGTCGAAGGAGGGCGAGGATCGGCAGCACTCCAAAAAATCATCACAGATCAGGCCTTGCCGCTGCCAATTCGGCGCGAGTCTCTGCGCACTCTGGCAACCACAGTGCCAGGTGCCCGGCGAATTATTGAGATGGCCACCGCCAAGAATCTTCCGGAAGATCTGAAAACCGAAGCAACGACTACACTTTACGCCCATATTAACCGCAACATTCGCGAAGATGCGGAAAAAGTGCTGCCGCCACCAAAAACAGCTGATGGCCGC
>JBILGL010000467.1:0-4044 GCA_044351075.1 Isosphaeraceae bacterium
CGAAGCGATGGTCAAAGATTGTTACAAACGCGATCAATCGATTGTGCCGCAGCAGGCTCTGGCCTTATCCAATAGCAAGCTTGTCTTTGAATCTGCACCCGGAATTGTGGCAGGGATTGAAAAGAAAATGCAATCGGTGGCTGACGACCGGGAATTTGTGCGGCTGGCATTTGAAAGTATTGTCGGATTTGCGCCTGACGCCGAAGAGATGCAAATTGCAATGGATGGGCTCAAGGCTTTTACGAAGTCCGGGCAAGCGACTTCGGCTCATGCTTCAGGTGCAAGACAGAGACTGGTCTGGGCACTGCTGAATCATAATGACTTTGTCCAGCTGCGATAATGAAACGGGAGAGTCTGAAATGAAACCCGGAATGAATGAAATGCAAACGGAGTCTGGCAGACTGATCAGCCGGCGTGGATTTAACCAATCGCTGCGGCACGGGCTTTATGGCATTGCGCTGGCGAATCTGCTCAAGCAGGATCGGTCAAATGCAAATGAAGAGGCATGGGCTCCGCCAGATGGGCTGCCCCATTTTGCGCCCAAAGCCAAAAGTGTGATCTGGCTATTCATGAATGGCGGCGTTTCGCAGGTTGAGAGTTTCGACCCGAAGCCAATGCTGACGAAATATGCAGGCAAGACGATTGCCGAGACTCCTTTTGCAAGTGTTCAGGATCCGAAAAAACTGGCGATTGAGCGGCTGGTGGTGCCTGATGCCAATGGCAATCAGCGTAATAAAATATATCCGCTGCAAACCGGCTTTAAAAAATACGGCCAGAGCGGCATTGAAATCAGTGATTTCTTTCCGCATATCGGTAGTCAGGCAAATAGAATTGCATTTGTGCGATCGATGTGGACGACCGACAGCAATCACGGCGCACAGACTCAATTTCATTCAGGGCGACATCAGAACGACGGTGATTTTCCGACACTTGGGGCCTGGGTGCATTATGGCCTTGGCTCGTTAAATGAGAATTTGCCTCAATTTATTTCCATGGGCTTTCGGGAATACTGGAACAAGAAGGACGGGCATTATCTGGGGCCCGCTCATGATGCAGTGCCGATGCGGATTGACCCGAAAAATCCGCTGGATTTCGGGCGACCGGAAGGTGCGATTACGGCTGATGAGCAGCGGACGGGGCTTAATCTCGTACAAAAGCTGAACAAGGCACGCGGGCGAGCTTATCCGGAAGACAGTGGACTGTCGGCCCGGATGGCCTCGTACGAGCTGGCCTACCGGATGCAGATGTCGGTGCCGGAGGTGGTTGATTTTTCACGCGAGACCGCCGAAACCAAAGCACTTTACGGGATTGATCGTAAAGAGAGTCGAGATTTTGGTATGCAGTTGCTGGCGGCGCGGCGGCTGGTGGAACGTGGCGTAAGGTTTATCCAGATACAGCATGGTGGCGGCGGGGCTGGTTCGTGGGACGCCCATGGCGGCCTGAAAGCGAATCACAGCAGAAACGCTCTGGCTGTTGATCAGCCCTGTGCGGGGCTGATTGCAGATTTGGCACGCCGGGGCTTGCTCGACGAGACACTTGTCGTATTTGCGTCTGAATTTGGCCGGACGCCCGGAACGCAGGGAAGCGACGGGCGGGATCATCATATTTTCGGATTTTCGGTCTGGATGGCAGGCGGTGGAATTAAAGGTGGAACGGTGCACGGGGCGACCGATGAGCTCGGCTTTCATGCCGTAGAAAACCGGCATTACGTGACGGATATTCATGCCACGATTTTACACCAGTTGGGGCTTGATTCTCGCAGGCTTGAACTGCCGACACGCAAGCGGCTGGAAATTGATCACGGCAATGTGATTCGTGAAATATTGGCGTAATTGAGGGTCGGGAAAATCATGTGGAATCTTATCGAATGGAATCGATCTGAATCTCCTTGATTTCCCATTCAGCCCGCACATTTCCCCAGGCTTCCATGCCGAAATAAATACCGCCAACCTCGGTTTCAGCCCAGTCGGCTGGTGGGCGCGACCATGAATAGATTTTCATTAATAATGAAATCGGTATTTCAATCTGATTCCAACCATTTCCGAGTCGAGTTGATTTGACCCTGTCGGAAATGGCTGCGGAATTGTAATAAACCATTTCGCCACTGATTTGATTAGCCAACTGAAGTTCGTTGGCAAGGTTGTTATCAAGTGTGGCTGCGCCCCAGCAATGGCGCAGGTCGTAGATTTTTATGGGGTCGGAATTAAGTTTTAAGACCGATGGCGGAAGCTTAATGCCGGGATACGGCGACTTTCCTGAAATGCAATAATCATAGCCTGACGATCGAAAAAGATTGATTTCGACATATTTTGATTCGGAAAGCGGTTGGTTTTGATAGGTTGATTGATGTCGAACAGCCATGCCAACGCAGAATCGAATACGTGGATCAGGCACCTGGCGACTGGGGATTAATGAAATTCGATTGATGCGATAATCAAGCCGAATACGAATATCATCGGCGACGGATGGCTTATTTTCCTTTTCAAATCGCAAATCGAAACTGTCGTTCACCGCTCCAAAGAGAAATGCCGGCTGAATTGCATTTGGTCGGTAGCGAAACGGCAGTGATTTATCCATCGTTAATTTCAAGGCATATCGCTGGCTTGGTAATTTCAGGGCTGAGACACGAAATGCAGGATCCGCAGGCTCAAGAGCATCCATAAAATGCCCAGGCCGGACGGGGCGATAGTATTTATCTTCAAGGCTGGTGGAAACGAGCCAGAATCCGTTGGAAGGTGCAGCTCCATTTGATTCATCTACGAATGTAAGATTATTAATCCATGGTGCCTGTGAAATTGCCCTTACTCGCAGAGGAGAAGCAAGGCCGGGGCTGGAGCAAAGCGACCGGATCGGCGAGAAGATTTCACTTTTTTGATAATCGCCGGCAAACGCAGGATAGGTAAACAATAATATGAGTATTTTCCCTGTAACTTGGCAGGGAGATTGAAATTTCATCGTCGTACTACCTGATTTGATCGCGTTGATTGCGCAATTGACAAAGCGGCAAATGACAAAAAAATCACGACCGCATGGAGAATAAGCTCAATAACGAATTGATAAGCGACATCGATAGAATGAATCAGGCTGGATTGAAATTAAATCCGACAGAGTAGAAAAAATGAAATCTTTTAATACAAAAAGACGGACCAACCGGAAAATTGATCCGTCTGAAAAAATTGAACGTTGTGCTCAATGATTATTTGAGCGGAGTCAGCGTGATATTGCGGTAAAAGACTTCCGCCCCTTCGCTCTGCAGGATGATCTTACCCTTGGTCAGCGGGGTTTTGCCTTCCTTGTCGGCGGAAAGGCCTGATGCCTCGCCCACCAGCTCGCCATTGACGATATGCTTTACTGTGTCGCCCTTGCAGATCACTTCCACGGTATTCCACTCGCCGTTTGGCTTTTCGGCGTCTTTGGTCTTTTTCTTATAGCGGGGTTCGCGCTTGCCATCGATCACGGCCGAGGTGCCGTCAACCATGTAAAAGTCGCCGCAGTCGTGTTCCTGAATCTGACATTCAACAGACTTTGTCCAGACCTTGTCCGCCCCAATGCCGTGATAGAGAATGCCGCTGTCGCGGACAGCCTTTTCGCGTGGTGGCCATTTTTTGTTGCCCCACTTGAATTCCAGCTTGAGGTGGTAGTTTTCGTAGTCTTTATCGGTTGTCAGGCAGCCGAATTCTTCGCCTGAGATATGAATGACGCCATCGGCCACCTGGAAGATCTTTTTCGGGTCCTGCCGTGGGTCAACCGTTTTGTCGTTGTGGCGGATCCAGATCGTCCAGCCAGAGAGATCCTTACCATTGAAGAGTGTCAGAGCCTCTTTGCCATCGGCAGCAAAGCCGCTGGTGGCCAGACCAATCGCCGCCGGCAGCAGAAGCAAGGGGGCGATCAGAAAAAATCGTTTATGCATATAGTTTCTCCACAGGGTGTTGCTGGAAATGTATTTCAGCCGTTTTTTCAGCCGGCGGAAACTGGTAGGTGGAATGATAGGATAACAGAACGGCCTGCATTCAGGCAAAATATTGCAATCAAAAAAAGAAAAAG
>JBILGL010000468.1:0-4042 GCA_044351075.1 Isosphaeraceae bacterium
TGATGCCTTTGGCACTTGCCACCGTGATGAAGCCTCGATGGTGGCCGTACCCGAGCAATTTGGTCCGGCTGATCGGGCGATCGGTTTTCTTGTCGCCAAGGAAGTGGAGATTCTGGATAAGCTGCTGGGCCAGCCGGCCAAGCCAATGATTGCCGTGATGGGCGGGGCGAAAGTCTCTGACAAAATCGGAGTCATTACCAACCTGCTGCCGAAGATTGATTCGCTGCTGGTTGGCGGGGCGATGACATACACCTTCCTCAAGGCGCAGGGGCACAGCACGGGTGGCTCTCGCGTTGAGGCGGACAAGCTTGATCTGGCTCAGCAAATTCTGGCAGCCGCCGGGTCGAAGCTGAAGCTGCCTGTTGATCATCTCGTTTCGCGAAGTCTTGACCCCACCAGTGAAACGATGGTCGTGGATGGCCCTGACATTCCCGACGGTTGGATCGGTATCGATATTGGCCCGAAGACGATTGCACTTTATGGCGACATGGTTCGCAATGCGGGCACTGTGATTTGGAACGGCCCGATGGGCAAGTTTGAAGACGAGCCTTTCCGCAAGGGCACAGCCGGTGTGGCGGCGGCAATGGCCGACTCCAAAGGCGTGACGGTTGTCGGCGGTGGTGAGACAGCCGAAGCGGCCGAGCTTTTTGATGTGGCCGAGAAAGTCAGCCATGTCTCGACCGGCGGCGGCGCGTTTCTGGAATCACTTGAAGGCAAGATCTTTAATTCGCTGAAAGTGATCCCTGAAAAGGCCTGACAGATTGAGAACCGGCCGAATCGCTTCGGCCGGTTTAACTTTCGACTCACCCCTGTTTTATCAGATGAGCTACAAAGAACTCGCACCTTCCTCTGATCGAAAGTCTCGCCTGGCGTCGCTTCGCGCCCATCAGAGCCCGATCATCGCCCCCAGCCTTCTGGCCTGTGATTTTGCCCGAATGGCTGATGTGCTTGCCGGCCTGGCCTCTGAAGGGATCAAGGCCGTGCATCTGGATGTGATGGACGGCCATTTTGTGCCGAATTTCACTTATGGTGCGCCGATTATTGCAGACTGGCGAAAGTGCAGTGATCTGCCTTTCGACACGCATTTGATGATGCAGAACCCCGGCCGATATATTGACGATTTCATTAATGCCGGCTGCGACACCCTGATTTTTCACATTGAGGTTGAGCCGGAGCCTTCCGGGCTTTTGCAGCATATTCGCAAAGCCGGAGTGGAAGCAGGTTTATCGCTCAATCCCGGCACTCCTGTTTCAAGCATTGAACCATTTCTTGATGCGCTTGACTGCGTGCTGGTGATGTCTGTTCAGCCGGGTTTCGGTGGCCAGTCGTTCAAGCCTGAGGTGCTGGATAAAGTCAGGCGTATAAAACAGTTAAAGCCCGACCTGCGAATTTGCATAGACGGCGGCATCAAGACGACGACGGCACATCTGGCGGTTGAGGCCGGTTGCAGCCTTCTGGTTGCCGGATCAGCTGTTTTCCAGAGTGGTGTTTCGCCGGGAGTGGCTGTGGCCGGGCTTGAAGAGTCGATTCGGGCCGCCGCTCATTGACTGGAAAAAAAGATGATCAATCGCCAGCAGACTTCGAATGATCATCTCTCTGAGTGGGCTGAAAGTGGCATTCGGGTCTATTTGATTGATCCGGGGGCGACTTGCTACGACGAGCAGGGCCGGGTGGCGGGTAATCTTGATCTGCCGCTTTGTGGGAAAGGGATTGAGCAAGTTAGCCGGCTGAAGTCAGAGATGGCGAACGTTTCGATTTCTGCGCTTTATCATTCGCCCAATATGGCGGCTGAATTGACGGCAGTGGCGCTGGAATCGACATTAAAGCTGCGGGCGAAATGCTCGGCTGACCTGAAAAATCTTGATTTTGGTCTTTGGCAGGGGCTGCTCTGGGAAGATATTCGCGAGCGATACCCCAAGGCCTGGCGTGGCTGGGTTGAATCTCCATCAGAATACTGTCCGCCGCAGGGAGAGCCTCTCGATTCGGCAGAAAAGAGGCTAAGGGCTTTTGTCGATGACCTGCTCAGGCGTTATCAGATGGATTCTGTCTGCGTGGTTGCTCCGTTTCCGCTTTCGGCCATTCTTTCGGGATTAATGCAGGGCCGGGAGAAACCGATGTTGACCACATTGCGGGAAGGCGGAACAATAGAGGTCATAGACTTGGGGCATGGCACAACCAGGCGAGAGTAAAGTGGCGGAATGCAAGGTGCCGAAATGAATGATGTTGCGTCTTTGATTCGACGTGACAGACGAGGCCCGGCGAAATTTCTGGAGTTGGCAAATCAGCATGTCAATCGCACCTGAATCGAAGTCATCCGTCTGGAACACGGGCCCTGATGCCAAGAAGGTACCCGAAGGGCTCTGGACCAAATGCCCACAATGCCAGGAAGTGCTTTATCGCAAAGAACTTGAGCGACAACTGAGCGTTTGTCCGAAGTGCGATTATCATTTTCTGATCACAGCCCGGGAACGAATCGCCCAAATTTTGGATGAAGGCACTTTCGAGGAGTGGTTTTCGACGATGAAGCCGGGCGACCCGCTGGGCTTTAATGATCGTCGGCCTTATCCGGAGCGAATTGCATCAGAGCAGAAGCGAACGGGCCTGAATGAAGCGGCGATTGTTGGTCAGGGCTTTGTGCGTGGCATGCGTGCCGTCGTCTGCATGACCGATTCGGGCTTTATCATGGGCTCAATGGGCTCAGTGGTGGGTGAAAAGCTGACCAGAGCCACAGAAAAAGCAACAGAACTGAAGCTACCGCTCATCATTCTCTCAGGCTCTGGGGGCGGTGCCCGCATGCATGAGGGCATTTTTTCACTGATGCAGATGGCGAAAGTTTCAG
Source organism: Isosphaeraceae bacterium (assembly GCA_044351075.1). Classification (GTDB taxonomy): domain Bacteria; phylum Planctomycetota; class Planctomycetia; order Isosphaerales; family Isosphaeraceae; genus QWQI01. Next base: position 2,840 of record JBILGL010000468.1, read on the forward strand.
CGGCCCTGGCACGCCATAGCGCATCGGGCGGCTTTTTCCTTTCGATATTGACGCATCCGACGATGGGCGGAGTGGCGGCGAGTTTCGCCAGCCTGGGCGACATTATTATTGCTGAGCCTAAGGCGCTGATCGGCTTTGCCGGGCCTAAAGTGATTCAGCAGACGGTTCGTGTGAAGCTGCCGGAAGGCTTCCAGACGAGCGAATTTCTACTCGATCACGGCTTTATTGACCGGATTGTGCATCGGCGCGACCTGCGAAGCCAGATCGCACAGATTCTGAACTACGTCAGCGGCTGAGCCCGATCAGGCTCACTCCTGTGGGCTGGTTTCCGGCACCTGGCTCATGAGCATGGCCCATCGTCGCCCTTCCGGGAATCGCTCAAGCGTGAGCCTGGCGAGTGCAGCGGCGGGCGTGGCAATGATCAGCCCAACCACTCCCCACATAAAGCCCCAGAAAAGGCAGCTGAGGAGCACGGTTGTGCCGTTTAAGTCCATCGTCCGGCCCATCACAATCGGCGTCAGCAGATAGCCTTCGGCAATGCTCAATGCCGCAAAGGCGAACACGACAATCATCAGATCAAAGACAGACCCAGTCTGAGCCATCGCGACCAGCCCAAGCGAAATTCCTGCCAAAGCCTGCCCGATGTATGGCACAAAATTGGCCATGGCCGCAAAAAGGCCCAAAAGCCCGGCGTATTCAAAACCCATGATCGAGAGGGTGATGGTCACACAAAGGCCAAAGAAAGCATTTATACCTGCCCTGACAATAAGATATTGCCGCATACGTCGGGAAAGATGCCGAAAGAGGTTTTCGTAGAACTCACGCTCGACCGCTGACCGGCTGAGTGCCGCGGCCAGCCGTGGTTCAAGAATTGGCTGTTCGACGGTAAAGAAAATTGCCATGACGAGTGTCAGAAAACCCTGGCTTGCCAGTGTGGTAATGTTGGAAGCAGGGTCCGCCAGCGATTGAAATAGACCGGCGGCATTTCGCTCAAGAAAAGAGCTGAGCAATCCCGGTTCGGGAATAACGCGATCCAGCCGCGGGTTATCGCGAACAATTTCCGTCAGGTTCTGTGAAATTTTGGAGCTGAGACGCGAGAGATCTATCGGCACATTAAGCGTAAATTCAGCCAGATGATCGATCACGATGAAGCCAACATAGCTACCGCTTAAACCAAGGATCAAAACCAGCAGTAAGGATGCG
>JBILGL010000058.1:0-13108 GCA_044351075.1 Isosphaeraceae bacterium
AATGTATTGATCCGAACCCGGCCCGTCGTTATACGAGTGCCAAGGAATTGAGCGAAGACCTGATGGCCATCGCTCAGGATCGTCCGCTGCATCATACGAATGAACCACTGACGAACCGATTCAGGCGACTGGCTCGGCAAAATCGCCGGACGATGGTTGCGCTGACATCTATGCTGGTTTTTCTATTTATGGGGCCTGGCCTGAGTCTGTATCAAAATTTGGAGCAGAAGCGGCTGGGGCAATTGGTGCTGGATATTTCTGACACCTTCCAGGCGGCTGATCATTCAATCAAGGAACGCAATTATTCTCAGGCGATTGTTTTTCTTCGAAAGATTCAGGACAAACTTGAAAAAGAGCCGAGTCTTGTCGGCGATTTACAAAAGGCTGAAGCTCGACGCAATCATGTTCTCACGCTGGAATATGCAGAAATGCAGAGTCGGGAATTTGTTAAACGGGCGGCCTGGCTTCGATACAAAATTTTACATTCCACGCGGTTTGGTGGCGAATTGAATCATGATGCTCGTTTGCTGGAGGAAGTCAGGCTTCACATTCACCGAGTTATTGCATTTCATGATCAAGCACTGCTGCAAAATATTAATAAAAACTCAAAAATCTCAGCGGATAATTGGGTGTTATCACTGAGTCAGGATGATTTTAAGGAAATTGCTGACTGGATGGACTTACTGATTTTTGAAACCATCTGCAGCCAGTTTCGTGATCAGGATGAGCCGCTGTTACGCACTGCTTACACGCTGGGCCAAAGAGTTCCGTCGTTTACACAACCCGGACTGCCATGGACGATATTAAACGAACGTCTTTCGGCGCTTCTGGAAAAACGAGAACAAAGGGAAATCAACTGGCCTGAGCCAGAGCATGAACAATCGGCTCTCTCCTGCATGCAATTTGCCCGGCTGGCACAGATTGACGGCAAGCCTGAACTGGCAGAAATCTGGCTTCGGCGTGCAATTCTGTTGAATCCGACCGATCCATGGATTCAGCATGAGCTTGCCCTGCTTAATGAATTCAGGGGCGATTTTGCCGCAGCACGTATCGGGATCGCAATTGCCAACTCACTTGATCGACGTAACCCATGGCCACAGCTTGATCTGGCAAGGATTGAGCGGCTTTCGGGTCGCCCAGCGCAGGCTGAAAGAATGCTTGAAGAGGTTCGGGCTATTGCATTCGAAGTGAGATTACCCGAAGAGTTTATACAATTAATTGACCTTGAAACAGCGCTGGTGCAGCAGGACTTATTTCAGTTTGAGCAATCAGGGACAATTCTTCGCCGATTGATTAACGAATCTGGAACAATCGAATCTCTCAGGCTGCTGGCGGCACAATCTTTATGTGAACAGTTTCTGGCAGATCGGAAATTTGGCGAGATCCAGGAAATAATGGATCGCTTTGATCCTAATTCCAGCCCGACGAGTTCGTGGGCGGTTTTTCGAGCGAGATTATTATTGGAAAATGGGCAGGCAAAGGCTGCTTTGGGTGTGATCAGCCCGTTTGTGAAAGCCAATCCCGATTTTATTCAAGCCAGAGAGCTGAAGGCACGCATATTGGCCAAAATTGATCGCCCGCAGGAAGCGTTGCGTGAGATGAAGGAGCTTATCAGCCGAAGTGATACGCCAGAGCATCGCCGGTTGCTTGAGAGTTATCGGATGCAGACACTTGCAAGGCTGAACCCTGTAAATCCGGAATGGCAGGCAGCCATGACTGGCCTGCGAATTGAGGATCAGCAGGAAGTATTGCTATTACCAGGTATCTCACAGAGGATTGTGAGAGAGGCGATTCAGAGGATGGTCGATTTCATTCAGGCTGATACATTTCAAAGACTTGATCTGAAGCCGATTCAAAATCGATATTATTTGAATCTGGCGATTTTGCAGTCGGCAGTGAGGCAATCAGGCTGGCGTGATTCACTCTCAAAATCAATGGCGAATGAGCAGGCATCTGCAGGATTGATTCGCAGTCAGATTATGTTATTAATTCGCCAGAAGGAGCTTGATGCCGCCGCTGTCTTACTGAATCGTGCAAGAGCCCTTGTTGAAGACGAGTCGGAACTTGCTGATTTGCTGGGTCTGGTCTTTTTGGGGCAGGATCGGGCAACTGATGCAATCAACGAGTTTGACCGCTATCTTGGTGGGCATCGCAGTGACCGAGTTTTGGCCTGGCGTGCAGAGAGCCTCAGTAAGATGGGGCGATTCAACGAGGCGATGGCTGATTTGTCGGAGGCATTGACATCCGACCCATTTAATCCGAATTGGCGGATGCAGCGGGCGAACGTCTGGAAGAAGCTTGGTCGGCAGGATTTTGCCGATATTGATCTTTTTCTTGCCGGAGTGGAGTCGCAGGATAATTTTCTTCTGAAATCTCGTCTCACGTTAATGTCTCTGATGAGTCACGACTACAGAGCTGATTCAGATATCGAATCTTCGGTAGCCTTCAACAGATTCATTCGTGAAAATCTTCAGGAGTTCATTGAAAGCGCGGGCATTCTCGATTCGAATTCGAAAAAAGACGAGCAGATCAAGCAGGCGGGGGGAGATGAGACCAGGTGAATTGTCGGTGAAAAATGAATTTTCCTTTTTTTGTTTTTGTCGGGTATCTGCTGATCTGGTAATTAAAAATAGTTGGGACGAAATGATTTTCACAATTGTATCTGGTGGGGGGAGTGCAAGATGCGGAGCCGTATCCAGAGAAAAAAAGCGTTTACACTGATCGAGTTGCTGGTGGTGATTGCAATCATTGCCGTGCTTATTTCGTTGCTATTGCCAGCCGTTCAATCGGCACGCGAAGCGGCAAGGCGAGCTCAGTGTATCAACAATCTCAAGCAGATTGGTCTGGCCTGTCATAATTATCACAGCACGAACGACTCGTTTCCGCTATCGAGTGCCCCTGGGCGTGATCCGACAGTGCCTACCTCATCTTCATTCTGGTGGGGGCCAGGGCCTCTCGTGTTTTCGCTGCTTTATGTTGAAGGCAATGCGCTGGCCAACGCGTTTAATTTCAATACGCCATGCGTGGCCGGTTGTACGAACGCAACGGCTGCCGGAAACATCACTGTGAGGGATACTTCGGTAAATTCATTTCTCTGCCCGTCAGATCCATTTAACAGTAATTTTCGATCGGGTACAAATTACTACAACAGCGTTGGTCCGCAGTATCGCTGGCATGGTGGCACGGCCGGTGTTGGGGTCGGGATGTTTGCCGAAGGCGAAGCGGTATCGATCAGGCAGGTTATTGATGGAACTTCAAACACCGTCCTTTTTGCCGAGGGGTTAATTGGCGATGGCTCGGCGGCCTCACGCAATGGTGCCGAGGTTTTTCGTGATGTTTCCTGGACGAGCGGCACCGGTGGTGGCCGTGGCAATGGAGCGGATCAGGCCATGCCGACCGGTTCTGCCAATCTGGTGACATACACGGCGCTTTGTAACCAGGTCGCCAGAGCGGGCACCGGAGTGCAGGATGATCATGGCCGATATTGGATCATGGCTCGCATGGGTTTGGGCTCGACATTCAGTATGTTACTGCCGCCGAACTCGCCGAATGCCGATTGCACGTTTTATCCAGCCGATTGTGGTATGTACACAGCGCGAAGCCGACACCCCGGCGGAGTCAATACGCTCTTTTCCGATGGCTCGGTCAAATTCGTGAAAAATACCGTTAATACGGCTACATGGTGGGCATTGGGAACAAAAGCGGGCGGAGAAGTGATCTCTGCTGACAGTTATTGAGTGTGAACCCTGTCAAGGGTTTTCTTCTAAGGATGAAACTGATGAGATTCAGCTTGAATTTGTTGATCATGATGGTGGGTCTGATTTGTGCTGGCTGTTCCGGCGATTACCAGACGGCAGAAAATCAGGCCATACCTACGGATGGTGCCCGGAAGAATGGCCCGGCGGAGAGTCTCAAGGATGTAAACATCGATAATGAGGCAGAATATCTCAAAAATCAGCAGAAAAAAGGCAAATAGTCAATTCGCCCGATTTCTGTGTTACAGACCTGAAAATTCCGTAAACAACTTCAAGAGCCGATGGAGCAAACCTTTGGGCTTTTCCTTCGGCTCAATTTTCCATTCTTGGCAAACGAGAACTGGTCTTAGAATGATTTTGATGCGGCAAAGTGCGTGAGGAGGGAGTCGAACCCTCACATCTTTCGATACTGGAACCTAAATCCAGCGCGTCTGCCAGTTCCGCCACCCACGCGTTTCACTAAAAGCATAACAAGTGATTGATAAAGGTCAAACGATTGGCAAAAAATCTCTGTGGAAGTTATTATTAAAACCTGACGTTCAACAGGTACGCTTAAGCTGATGAAATTGCTGGATCAAATGGCCGCAAAAACGACCGAGTGGACCCTCGCTCACTTGCAATCCGAGATGGAGCGGCTTTTCGGGGCCAAGGATCGTGCACGCGGCGATACAGGCACGTTTATCTGGCTGGCGGAAGAATTCGGTGAACTGGCCAGTGCGTTAAGGTCGGGTACAGACGAAGAGCTTGCTCTTGAAATGGCCGATGTGCTGGCATGGCTGGCAACTCTTGCTAATATTCGCGGAATTGACCTGAATCAGGCGTTGGAACGCAAATATGGCGGCGGCTGCCCGGAATGTCATAAGGCTCCCTGCATCTGCGACCCTGCCGATAAGCCTTGAAATAACGAATCAGCCCCCCAAAGCCCCAGATCGATGAATCCGGAACAAACTAGCAGGAAAATACCTGAAATGGGCAATTTGACACGGATTTTTCGGCTTTTGATCTGTCAGTTAATCGTTCTCGCGACAGCCTCGTCCGTATGCCACTCACAGGTTTTGAAGATTCAGAGCCTTCAGGCCGGTCTGCCGTACAATGATTCCAGCCTATTGAAAATTGGCCGTTTTAATGTCGTCAGGGCCGAAATTTCCAATGGCGATAAAGAATTTTCAGGATTAGTACGATTCTCGACCGAAGATCCGGATGGCATCGAAACCCGATTTGAAGTGCCAATTCGTCTGGCCCCGTTTCAAAGCAGCAGTGTCAGTGGTCTTGTATCACCTGGCCAGGCCATGCCGCGAATTACCGCCAGACTGATTGGCGAGAATGGGCGAGATGCAGTGCCAGGATCCGAGATACCTCTTGATAAGCTGAATGTTGTTACTGCCTCGATTCGTGTGGTGGGTGTGATGGGCTTTCCGGCCGGTGTTGAGCAACTACCGAATTTACCGGGGCTTACGGTCAATATTCGAACGAATCAGAAGTCGCTTGCGGTGGTTCCTCTGCAGGGTAATCAATTGCCGGGCCGGGTTGAATCGCTGGAGGCCATAGATGATCTGGTGATTGATACTTCCAATCCTCAAGTGCTTGAATCGATCGATGCCGGGCGGGCAGAAGCGATTAAAGCCTGGGTGCGAGCAGGTGGGCATCTGGTGATTGTGGTGGGGGCCCAGCGTCAACAGTTGCTCGATTCCAGCTTGAAGCCTATCTTGCCGGCGATTCCGGCTGGAAGTGTCAGAAGCTTTGACCTCGGAGCGATTGAGTCGCTGGTAGCCTCGCGTAATCCGATCGTTGGTACTGGGAAATCATTAACGGTCACAAAATTTGATGAAATTGCCCAGCGTGGGGGTGTCGTGATTGACACGGCCTCAAGCACGCCGCTCTTGGTGCGTGGCATGCATGGTTTTGGGCGGGTAACGCTGATCGGGCTTGATGTAAACGATGGCCCATTTGCTGTCTGGAAGGACCGAACACTCTTCTGGGCCAAGGCACTGGACCTAAGACGACAAGTGCAGGAAGAGAGCCGAAACACGGGCAATAATCCCCTGGCGGCCAATGGCGGCTTTTATCAGGCGGGTGCATCTGACATTGCGAGCCTGTTGCGGTCAGCGATTGATCAATTCGCCGGGGTTAAAGTCGTTGGATTTGGTCTGGTGGTCACCCTCATTGTGATTTATCTGCTGGCAATCGGTCCTGGTGATTTCCTTTTGGTTAAATACCTCCTGAAACGGCCGGAACTCACCTGGGTTACATTTCCGCTGCTGGTGGCGATCGTCACCGGGGTTGTTTACGTTTTGACCTATCGCTTTAAAGGCAGCGACCTGAGAATTAACAAGATCGACGTCGTTGATCTGGATTATGTCGGTCGAACGAGCCGTGGCTGGTCGAGTGCCTCGATTTTCAGTCCGGTGAATGCTGATTACAAGGCTGGTTTTACGCCAGTCAAATCCGGATCCGAAAAATCGCTGGTATCCGGGGTTCCGGTTGATGATGGAGAGATGCTTTATCAGACGACCAACTGGTATGACAGCCCCGATCAGACGTTGGGTGGAACAGGCCGACCGGGCACGATGAATTTTTCATCTTCCAGTTATCGATACACAGGCCAGACCGGCACGAGTCAGCTTGAAAATTTGCGGATTCCGATCTGGAGTACGAAAACGCTGGAAGGGCGATGGATGAAGCCGGGCCTGGTGCTTTCCCCAGTACGTTCATCGATAACCCGCACAGGCACAGACCGAGTAACAGGGCGAATTACCAATCTGCTCAGCGAGCCGCTTGAAGATGCAATTCTGGTCTATCAGCAGCAGGTTTATGATCTGGGCAAAATTGAGCCAGGGGCATCGGTGCTGGTGAATCCGACAAAAACACAGAACCTGACTGGCTATCTCGACCGCTTTTCCAGCGGTGAATTGACCCCCTCCGGCATGGACTGGGCCGAACGGGCACGCACGAAACTGCCTCGGTTGATGATGTTTCACCAGAGTGGTCCGGCCACACTCCGGGCCATGGAGAATGGCCCCTTTGGGCGACTTGATTTCTCCAACATTCTGCCACTGAATCGGCCGCTATTGGTCGCCCGGATTAACAAGCCTTCAAGCCAGCTGGTGTTAGATGGCATTTCGGGTGTGGAATCGGCACAAATAAACCAGACATCGCTGGTGCGGTGTTTGTTGCCGATTGAAGCCGAAAACGCGGCCGCCCTGATTAACGATAACGCCGTGTCATCAGATTTGGCCCGCAATAGCCAGAAGTAAGCATAAAACAACACTTATTCATCATTCGCAGGACTTTGACTACCCATGAGCACTGCAACCCAGCCTGAAACTGCAAAGCCGGCCAATGCTGATTCGCCGATGATCGAAACGCATGGCCTAACCAAGCAATACGGCCAGCTTTTCGCCCTGAAGGATCTGGACCTGACGCTTTACCGTGGCGATGTCTATGGTTTTATCGGCCCCAACGGCGCCGGCAAGACGACCACGATGCGTATTCTGGCCACGCTTTTAAACCCTACCCGTGGTGAGGCTTATGTCTGTGGCCATTCGATCTACAACGCGCCCAAGGAGATTCGTCGGCTGATCGGCTACATGCCCGACTTTTTCGGGGTGTATGACGACATGAAAGTCATTGAATATCTCGAATTTTTTGCCTCAGCCTATCGGATTAAGGGCGAGGCTCGGCAGAAGATCTGTGCGGAAGTGCTGGAGCTGGTTGACCTGACTTACAAGCGTGATGCACTTGTTACTTCGCTCTCACGCGGGATGACACAGCGGCTGGGTTTGGCGCGGGTGCTTTTGCACAATCCGCAGGTGTTGTTGCTTGATGAACCAGCCTCGGGGCTTGACCCTCGTGCCCGTATTGAAATTCGAGCATTGCTGAAGCAGCTTCGCTCGATGGGCAAGACAATTCTTGTCTCCAGCCATATTTTGCCTGAATTGGCTGATATCTGTAACAAGATTGGGATTATTGAGCAGGGGCAGTTGATCGTCAACGGCACGGTGGATGACGTGATGGTGCAGGCACGGACCGAGCGTGTGTTGAATATTCAGGTGGGCGGCCGTCCACAGCATGAGGCAGCAGACTTGCTTTCGGGGATGACGGAAGTTGAGAGTGTCAACCAGAAAAGCGGCGTGCTGATCGTCAAACTCAACAGCATGTCTATCAGCCACTCCAAACTGGCGCAAAAGCTGATTGAAGAAGGCTTTGAGCTTATGCTCTTCAAAGAAGAGGAGATCAATCTGGAAACAGCCTTCATGCACCTGACGAAGGGTATTACAAGCTGATCAATCGTTGAATCAGGGGGCTTTTTTAGAATGGCCGGATCAGAATCTGCGAATTATCGGCTGGTTGTTTTTCGTGCCCCTGACACGCCTGAGTCTGCGCGAGAACTCTTTGCGAAATCGTTAAAAATGCATCCGCTGGATGCCTCTCGGCTGGTGGCACATATGCCGGGTATTCTGCCTGGTCTTTACAACGGCGCCCAATGTAAAACGATTCTCGATGGGCTTTTTGAGATGAAAGTGGCAGCCGAAGCCCGGCTGGCCGACCAGTTTCCCGACTTTTCCCGGCCAAAGCAGGTTCATGACATGCTTTTAACAGCCGGTGGTGTCAACATTCGCGACCTTGTTCATAAGCAGACGCTGCATTTCCTGCCCTGGGATCAGATTGGCCTGATTGCTGCCGGGCGAGTGGAATTGCCGGATGTGGTGACAGAATACACTCCGCCGGGAATGACGAGGGCGGTGGTACATGGTGTTCGTCGTATGCTTGGCGGTGGTGCGCTGAATCGCAAAGAGCGAACGGTGCATTCGCCGGTTGCCCCCAAAGGCGAAGCGATTTTGTGGCGGAAGCGTCCGCATGGTGTTTTTCGATTGTCGGAAGATAAGCTGCGATACGAGATTCTGGGCGAGCATCTGGCTACAACGGCTGCCGAGAATTATCCAAGGCTGTTGCGATGGCTCGCCAGCGGCACCAAGGAAGCTTTTTTATCGAAAGGCACAGAGGCTTTTGTGGAAAATAAGCTGAATGATGTGCCGATTTTTGATGATTTCAACGCCCTGACCGAAAATGCCACGATGGAGCTACTCAGAAGCTGGTATCGGGCCGATCGGGAGAAGGCTGGCGGTGGCCAGTGATGATCTCCTTTTCAGCCTGATTCTGCTTCCAAATTTAATAAATCGCTTTTGTCAGGGAGTACCGAAACTTTCTCGACCTGATCGTCGGAATAGGGTAAAGTAATACTAATCCTGCCGCTGCATCAGTTTGCCTGAGAATGCCCAATGCCTTCCAAAAGAATCGAATTTCTGTACTTCTTCACGGCTTGCATGAGCGTGATCCCAACGGCTCGGGCCGATGTTCGGTTTAATCGCGACGTTCGCCCGATACTGGCAGAAAATTGCCTGAGCTGTCATGGCCCTGATGAAAAGAATCGTGAGGCAGATCTTCGGCTCGACCTTTCAGCCGAGGCACGTAAAAAGTCGATTGTCGCGGGTAATCCGGAAAAAAGCCGTTTGTTCAAGCGGGTGATTTCCACCGATCCTGATACAGTCATGCCGCCGCCGGATTCGAAAAAGAAGCTCACGGCGAAACAGGTTGAAACGCTGAGACAGTGGATCGCCGAAGGCGCGAAATTTGAAGACCACTGGGCTTTTGAGCCAATTTTAGACCCTGCTGTGCCGGGCGATGCATCCGACGGCACTGAGATTGACCGTTTTGTCGCTGCTGCTCAGAAAAAGGCTGGGCTAAAGATGTCGGCACCGGTGAGCCGCGAACAGCTCATTCGCCGTGCTACTATCGACCTGATTGGCTTGCCACCCAATTGGCAAGAAGTGCAGGCTTTTGTTGGCGACAAATCTCCCGACGCTTATGAAAAAGTGATAAACCGGCTGCTTGATTCGCCAAGATACGGCGAAAGATGGGGGCGCCACTGGCTTGATCTGGCCCGCTATGCTGACACGCATGGCGGCAGCGCGATTGGCTTTCAGAAATTTCCATTCTCTTACACATATAGAGATTATGTCATTAATGCCTTTAATGCAGATTTGCCTTACGACCGATTCGTGACCGAACAACTTGCTGCTGACCAGCTTGGCCTTGGCCCAAATGCGTCTGAGCTGGCAGGGCTTGGATTTTTGACGGTAGGCATGCAATTTCGAAATAAAAATGATGTGATCGACGATCAGATTGATGTGACAACGCGTGGGCTTCTGGGGCTGACAGTTGCCTGTGCCCGCTGCCATGATCATAAATATGACCCTGTGCCGACGGCTGATTACTATGCCCTTTACGCCACTTTTGGCAGCAGCGTGAAGCCGGAAGAGTTGCCAATTGTGGGGCGGGAGCCGCAATCGAAGGAATATCGCGACTACGCCAAAGATCTGGCCGGTCGGCGTGTGCTGGCTGATGACATGGCCCGCGACCAGACTGAAGTGATGAAAAGCCGGTTGCGCATGCAGGTGGCCATCTATCTCACGGAGCTGGCCAAAGGCTTACCTGAGCAGGATTTATCGTCGGCTTTTCTCTCATATCGTACAGACGATATTCGGCCACTGGTGCTTAATCGCTGGCGTGATTATCTGGCGAAATTGCCGCAGGATGACCCGGTTTTCGGGCCTTGGTTCGGCCTTTTTCAGCTTGATCGCACGGAAAAAGCCAAATTTGCTGAGAAAGCCCCGGCAATCGTAGCCCGTTTTAAGTCGGAAAATGGCGACCCAGCCAAATTTTCGGATCAGAAATCCACCGGCTCAACCACACCGAAGTGGAACCCTCGTGTGCTCGAAGCACTTGGCAAAAAGCCGCCGGCATCTCTGCCGGAAGTAGCTGAAATTTATGGGCGGCTTTTTGCGGAGGTCAATCGGGAATGGCTGGCTGCGGTAATGGATGCCACACTGGAAGCAGAGCCGGGAGCGAAGATCGCTCTGGATGAAGAAGAGCGGCACAGGGCGATTAACAGTGCGGTGAATCAGCAACTGCGGCGACATTTGTTTGAGCCAGGCACGCCGATTGTGATGAATCAGGAGACGGCCATTACACTCTTGAACCGGACGGTACACGACAGCCTTCGCGGCAAGCAGGGTGCAGTTGAGGCCCTGCATCTTGGCTCAGCGGCATCGCCGCCAAGGGCGATGGTGCTTGAGGAAAAGCCGAGGCAGGAGCCCTTTCGCGTCTTTCGGCGTGGGAATCCGGTTGATCGCGGAGAGATCATCGAGCCACATTTTCTATCTGTATTAACGCGGGATAACGGCGGACCGTCGCCATTTCCGGCAAGCGGCAAGCGGCTGGCACTGGCGCAGGCGATGGTTGAGCCGACAAACCCACTGCTGCGTCGGGTGATAGTGAATTGGGTCTGGCAGCATCATTTTGGTCGGGGGCTTGTGCGCACGCCTGATGATTTTGGTACTCGCAGCACCCCGCCGCGCATGCCTGAATTAATGGATTATCTTGCGTCGCGAATACTGGACGACAAATGGTCGATCAAAAAGATGCATCGGCGGATCATGCTTTCCAAGGTTTATCAGCAGGGAGCGGTTGAAGACGCCTCTCGAAGGATGATCGACCCGGAAAACGAGCTTTTCTGGCGTATGCCCCGGCGCAAGATTGACATGGAAGTGATGCGAGATTCGATGCTGGCCGTAGCCGACGAACTTGACACCAGCCGGATTGGCGGTCGGCCCTTTGATCTGGAGGCCAAACCCGTTGTGCCCCGGCGCAGCGTTTACGGGTTTATCAATCGAGATATTATTAACCCGTTTTCGAGCACTTTCGACTCAGCCAACCCGACAACGTGCACGATGATCAGGCCTGAGACGACAGTGCCACAGCAGACACTCTTCGCGCTTAATTCGGAATTTGTGCAGGACAGAGCAGTGGCGATTGTGGCCAAAGTGGCTGGTAATGCAGAAATTCCGGATCGTATCCAGCGGCTTTATGAGAAAATACTGGCCCGGAGCCCATCGCAGCGGGAAATTGACGCGGCCCGGAAATTTCTGGGTGATCGAGCGGGGCCAGAGCCCTGGCATGAGCTGGCCCATGTGCTGATGGCGTCGAACGAGTTTGTCTTTGTGGATTGAGTGCGTAACCGGGCAGGGCGGTTGTTGGTATCCAACAATAAAAGAGTAGTTGGGGCGTATCAGATGAACGACAAGAATGAGACGCAGTTGCCGAACCAATCACAGAGCTCTTTTTGTCTCTCTCGGCGTGATTTTTTCCAGCGTAGCGGGATGGGCTTCGGCTCACTGGCACTTGCGGGAATGATGAATCAGGCAAGCGGTGCGTCGGTCGGCACACATTTCCCGGGCAAGGCGAAGCATGTCATTCATGTATTCCTGAATGGTGGTATGTCGCAGGTTGACACGTTCGACCCCAAGCCTGAGCTTACCCGTCGGGGTGGGCAGATGCTGCCGTACGACAATCTCCAGACGGAGCGAAAAACCGGCACAGCTCTGCCGTCGCCATTCAAGTTCAGCCCGTGTGGGCAAAGCGGGATACCGGTCAGCGAGATTTTCCCCCACCTTTCGCGATGTGTGGACGACATGGCCGTGATTCGGTCCATGTATGCAGAGCTGCCGAATCATGAAATGACGCTGATGCTCATGAACACGGGCGACCAGCGGCTGGTGCGGCCGAGTATGGGCTCCTGGCTGACGTGGGGCATGGGCAGCGAAAATCAGAATCTTCCCGGTTTTGTGGTACTTTGCCCAGGCGGGCTGCCGGTGGGCGGGGCAGGGAACTGGCGATCGTCGTTTTTGCCGGGCGTATTTCAGGGCACTTTGATTGATACGTCGAAAACGGATCCGACCAAAATCATCGATGATATTCGTAACCGGCGGCTTGACCAGGCGCGGCAGCGGCGTCAGTTTGATTTTCTGCAGGAAGTCAACGCCCGGCACCTGGAAGCCCGACCGCATGAAGCTGAGCTGGAAGCACGCATCGCCACCTTTGAAATGGCTTATCGGATGCAGACGGAGGCCACGGATGCCTTTGACATCTCAAAAGAGCCAAAGCATATCCTCGAGATGTATGGCGAAGGCCCGCAGAATCGGCAGCTATTGATGGCTAGAAGGCTAGTTGAACGCGGAGTTCGATTCGTGCAGACATGGCACGGCCCAATGCAGCCATGGGATAGCCATTCAAATATTAAGGATGAGCATCGGCGGGTGGCGCGGCAGTGTGATCAGGGGCTGGCGGCATTGATAACCGACCTGAAACAGCGAGGGATGCTGGATGAGACACTGATTTTATGTACGGGCGAATTTGGCCGAACGCCATCTGTTGAGATGGGACAGAATGGCTCAGGGGCATCGCTTGGGCGAGATCATAATCACTGGGGTTTTTCGCTCTGGATGGCCGGTGGC
>JBILGL010000469.1:0-3996 GCA_044351075.1 Isosphaeraceae bacterium
TTCCTTTGGCAACCGTTTTCTTAATGTCACTGGTTTCAGGTTTTTCATACTTTTCCGGCACTGGGTTAACCATCTTTTTAAGTGGCTCGCCGGGTGCGGCTGTGTTCAGTGCATTGGGGTCGATGCCTGAAACAATGACGGTATATTCACCCACTTCGGCACCATCATCAGGGTTGGTGGTCTGGAGTGAGTATCTTCCGTCAGGACCGATGTTTCCATTCGCGTTGTTGCGTTTGGGATCGGTCGAGATGAACGAGATACTGCCGGCAGTCAGCGGCTTGCCCTTGAGCTTCACGATGCCCGAGACCTTGGCCATTTCGGGGCCAGATTTGCCACAACCGGCAACGGCCAGTGACACGGTCAGAACGAAAGCAAGCTGCCGAAAGGCGGAAAAATTGAATTTCAAAGCGAATACTCCTGAAATTGGATTATTAGTCAGAATGTCAGGCGGCCTGCTTGCGTTTAACAGGCCGCCGGCTCTTTGGTCAATAGGCGTCGGCTGAAATTACTTCGCCCTGAGCACGTGTGCTGAGTGCCTGATAAATTGGGAATGAGATCGATTCCTTGATGAATTTCACAGAACCGTCGGCATTCAGGAAGTTGGCACCACCAGCGTGGTTAGAGCGGAAGGAATACTGGCGTGTCCAGTTTTCCACGTTGGCAGGTTGCAGCTTGAAGTTCAGTGGAATAGCTGTCGAACCGATCGTTTGGTTGGCATGCACCCAGCAGTTCCAGCGTGTGACTGCACGAATCTGCTCGCCGCACATAAAGGTATTGCTGGTGCCGTCGGTGACCATGTTAATGCTCACGTTCGGGCCCCATGCCCAGAAGATACCGCTACCGGCCATGCCACCGTTATCTGTGTCCTGACCGTTGGCAGCCGTACGGTTGTGGCCGAGCTGTGGGCCACGGCAAAGACGACCAGTGTCAGCGCAGGTCACCACTGTTCCTGCTGCTGGTGCACAAGCCAGACAGTTGTCGCCCATGTTGCCGACGTAAGAAGTCCCGGCACCTTGTTGACCAATGATTTCGTCGGCGTTGAAGTTGTCGATATTCGGGCTATTATCTGATGGACAAATGAGCGTATTGAGAATGCTCAAACGCACCGTGCTGTTCTGCTGGCCCATGTAGGTGCGGCTCCATCTCCAGCCGCCACCAAGCTGATCGCCCCACATGATGCTGAAGTTGACGGCATTTGCAATCGGCTGCTGTTCCATCTGAGGTAACAGCAAAACCAGAAAGCTGGAATTGTTCCAGGCAGTGCCTGAAGTTGGCCCGAAGACTGGGTGAAGATACATGGCTGTGGGGAAGCTGCCATTGGCGCTATGATAATTGTGGGCAGCCAGACCAAGCTGCTTGAGATTGTTAACGCACTGGGCGCGGCGGGCGGCTTCACGAGCTGACTGAACCGCAGGGAGGAGGAGAGAGATGAGTACCGCGATAATCGCGATGACGACCAGCAGCTCGATAAGCGTGAAGCCTCGACGAGATTTGTTCATTGAATGAACCTCCGGGAGAAATAGATTTGATTGATTGTGTCTGGATTGCGAACCGGTTATGGAACACATGACTCCCTCTGAGAGGATTTCATGTAGTGCCCTTCGCACAGACCGATTTTGAATTGGATTGTTCAACTATATATCGTAGATGTTCCGTTGTCGTACTGCAATAAAAATTCTCCGGGAATTGATTTTTTTATCTCTTTTATGCCGCTTCACTTGCCAGATTTCTCCAGATAAAAATGGTAATTGCTTATACAACACTGCACGACCATAATAACTGAAGTTGACCTCCCGGAATTGATACAATTCAGCCTGCCACCTAACTCAAGACTGCCAGTAAAACATCCGATGATTTCTCTGCTCATACTGATCAGTTCCGTAGCCATGGGTCAAAATCAAATGGCGACGGATTCGCGTGGCATCAGCCGATCGACTGACTATTTTCCAATCGCCGTCTGGTTGCAGGATCCACGCAACGCCAGAAAGTATTCAGATATCGGTGTCAATTTATATGTTGGTCTTTGGCGAGGGCCGACTAAAGAGCAGCTCGACCAACTCGACGCATCGGGCCTGCGTGTTGTTTGCGGCTTCAATACTCAGGCAAAGGCATTTCTTGATCGGCCGACCATTGCAGCCTGGATGCATGGCGACGAGCCGGATAATGCGCAGTCGCTGGGGCAGGGTAAAGGCTATGGTCCACCAATCCTGCCGTCAAAAATCATCGAAGACTACGCCAGAATACGCCAGGCTGACCCAAGCCGAAAAGTCATCTTGAATCTGGGGCAGGGCGTGGCCTGGGACGGTTATTACGGCCGTGGAGTGCGCACAAATCATCCGGAAGACTATGCCGAATATGCCAAAGGTGCGGATATTGTATCGTTTGATATTTATCCGGCCGTGCATGAGAAGAAGGAAATTGCTGGAAATCTTTGGTATGTGCCGCGTGGGGTTGAGCGTCTGAGACAATGGACAGACGATAAAAAAGATGTCTGGTGCTGTATTGAAACTACCGGAATCAGCAATGAAAACCGGAGCCCGACGCCTCAGGAGGTGCGTTCGGAAGTCTGGATGGCCTTGATTCACGGGGCCAGGGGCATCATTTATTTTGCGCATCAATTTAAACCAAAATTCATCGAAGCCGGGCTGCTGGCAAGGCCTGAGATTGCTGCTGAAATTAAATTGATTAACGCCCAGATTAAATCGCTGGCTGCTGTGATTAATAGCCCGGAAGTGCCAAAAGCAGAATATTCTGCTGAATCAACAGAAAAAGCAGTGCCGGTGGCTGTTAGCGTCAGGAGACAGGGCGGCAAAACATACATTTTCGCTGTGGCAATGCGCAACGGCAAAACGCAATTGAAATTCAGCATGAATGGCCTTGGCGGGAAGAAAATCCGTGTGATAGACGAAAACCGGGAAATCAAGGCAAATAGCGACATTTTTTCGGATGATTTCAGTGGCTATCAGGTACATCTTTACGAGGTGCTTGATTAAATTCAGGATCTGCAAATGCAAAAGCCCGAGAGTGAATTTATTAAAGAGCATCTTCGGCTGACACGCCGCTATTTCAGCCGGTTTGGTGTGGCTATTGCTCTATCTTCAGGCTCATCTGCATTTCAATTTGTATCAGCTCAGGTAGGGAAAAAGGCTGAGGATAAAAAAAATGGAGTCCGGATTGACCCTTATTTCACCCCTCAGGCTGATTTTCAGGATGTTTCGCGCGGCACTCCGCTGCCACATCGCCTGCCCGACGATAAAAAGCAGCAAGTGGGCCTGACGCGAGATTCATGGCGGCTGGAAATCGTTTCTGATCCTGAAAACCCTGCACGAATATTAAACGAGCGATCTATCGCCAAAGGAAATTCGCTTGATTTTGGCGAACTCATGAAAATCGCCGAAAAAAAGAAGATTCAATTTGCCAAAGTCATGACCTGCCTGAATATGGGCTGCCCGCTCGGTATGGGTCTATGGGAAGGTGTGCCACTGCGAGAGCTTGTCTGGATGACAAGGCCGCGGGAAAATCTCAGGCGTGTTTTTTACCATGGTTTTCATAACGACGACCCAAAACAGCTTTTTCAAAGCTCTTTGCCGATTGGCCGGGTGCTTGAGGACCCGCCCGGTCTGCCGCCGGTGATCGTCTGTTATAAGCTTAATGGCCAGTGGCTTGAGAGCACGCGAGGTGGCCCGGTGCGACTGGTGGTGCCGGAGGCATACGGATTTAAATCAATCAAATGGCTTAATAAAATTGTATTAACGAATCTGCCTCATGCCAATGATACTTATGCCAATCAGAATAATGACATTGAAAGCCCGCTGAAAAGCTTTGCTGCCAGCCTGAATATTCCAGTGGAAGTGAAAAAGGGTGAGCCGATACCGGTATCAGGCTATGCACAGGTTGGTATTTCAGGGCTGAAGCGGGTAGAAGTTTCAATTGAATCTGCTGCGAAAAAGTGGCCGGAGGACGATCCTTATTTCAATTCGGCACATTGGCAGAATG
>JBILGL010000470.1:0-3983 GCA_044351075.1 Isosphaeraceae bacterium
TTGAAACAGCAAGCTACCGCCCGTTTCCGCTGTAAAGCTGAAACCGTTCACCGTGGCATTCGATGAAGTGGCCACCGTGACGGTGGCTTGATCCTGAACCGTTATTCCAGAGCCATAGCTGTTATTCGGGTCGTTCATGCGTGACAACCCAGAGAGATCAATCGTGCTGTTGGCGCCTTTTGCGATAATTTGGATGTAATCGGCATAGCCCGAGCCTACGGTAATGTTGGCCATGCCGGGCATAAAAAGCCTCGCCCCGCCCAAGGCATTCATATCAAAGCCTGTGGTACAAGCCGTGGTGGATGTGGCCACCTCAATCGTGGCTCCATCGATAGCAGAGATGGAAGAATGATAATCTGTACCCTGATCATTCAATTCCTGAAGCTTGGGCAAAAGGATTGAACTGGTAGCATTGGCCGCTATGATTTCGGTGCGGGCATAATAAGCACCGTCAACGTTGATCGATGTTAAACTTGGGAACGAAAGCGTTCCACCGGTTTTGGCAGAAATAGCCGAGTACCCTCCCATTGTATTTAAATATTTTATCAAGCTGGACGAGCCTAATCGTCCGCCTGTTTCCGCATAGAAGCTTGTCCCGTTGGCATTGATGGTACCGCCGAACGAAATTTGAGCCTCGTTAGTCGCCTTGATCGAAGAATTGATCAGGTTCGCCGTGGCTGGGGCTGTAAAAACCGTGCTGTTGCCTCTAGCTGTAAAGGTGCGGCCTCCAGCCAGGGTAAACGTACCCGAAACCACCGACACCCCTGCAGTAACGTTCAAATCCCCGCTACTCAAGGTCAGGCCTTCGGCAGAATTCACGCTCAAAACGGTAGCAGTACTATTGATAAGGATCGTTTGCGTCCCCGGAAGGTCGGGGATCACCGCGTCGTCAGTGTTGTTCGGCACTCGGCCCAGGTCCCAATTGGCGGCATCGCCCCAGTTCATGTTGCCACCGGCACCTGTCCAGGTAACTTTCGCCAGGAGAACCCTTTGCTCCAGATCAAAAGAATCTGTGCCCGGCATGAATGACAAACGATGCTTTAGCTGATTCTTTCGAGCATAAACTCGTTGCGATCGATTGTTCTTTGACATAAAGTTTGGAAACTTCATCGTGAAAACCTCTCAAAGGAGAATCGCTTGATAGTGTCGCTCGAGCGTAGGAAAAAGATCTGATAAGTCTTTTCTGATTAGTTCGTTACAGCTTCAGAATGGATCGAAGTTCAGATCGAGTTGATAGATCCTGGTGACTCAACCCCCTCTGAAAAACGCTTGGAACTTCAGAGGGTGCAAAGGAACTTTTTCCTTAAATGATTAGATGCGCGGCGTTCCCATGAAAACTTCGAAAAATTTCTTGCGTTTTTTGTAAGTCATTAATGAGTAAGGAATAGAAATTTTTTAAAGGCCTTTTTTGGCCACTTTTTTGAAATGATTTGTCAGTAAAGATTCTTGCCTTGAGACAACCTGCGAGGTATTTCTGATTAGATAAGAAAAATTGCTTCGAGTTGACAGTCGGCTTTTGACGAGGCCCCCACCATGTCATTTGTGAGCGACATTGGTAGCACGAATCCGGAACTTTTGAAATTATTGGCCGATATGTCACGGACGGATGCCTGGGCTGAGTTTGTGGACCGGTATGGACCTATGGTCCACCGGATTTGTGGCCAGTGGGGCTTATCGTTTCACGAACGAGACGAAATCCGGTCGCATGTGCTGATGAAGGTCGTTGAGACTTTTCTAAGCCGCGAATCGAGAATCCATACTTCCTTCCGAGGTTATCTCTACCGAATCATCACGAACGAAATTCTGCTTCATCTCCGAAAAAAGAAAAAAGACAGTAGAGTCCACTTTTTTGAGAATGAACAACTGGAGATTTTAAGCGAGGTTTCAGTCGTCTTGTCTGAGGAGATTGAAACAATAGAGGCCGATATTTTTGATCGGCTGGCAACACTTCAGCAGATTTTTGATGAAGTAAGATCACGAACTAAGGAAGCAACCTGGAATATCTTTTGGGCTATCACGGTCAAAGGGTCAAGCGCAACCGATGCGGCCAGCCAATTTGGCAAAAATCGCATCGCAGCGTGGAAAGCAAATGACCGTGTTCTACAGATGATACGCGCGGAAGTCGCAAGGCGACAAAATGCTTGAAAGAGGTAATGGCTCATCAAAAGCTGGTGAGATACCCCCGGTAAACAGTCAGTGCCCGACGCTGGAACAATGGAATCATATTCAGTCGGTCGAAACGATTTCTGAGGTAGATCCGGAAATTGTCTCACACGTTGAAAATTGTCAAAGATGTCTCGCACGTTTGGAGCAGATGACATCGGCATCACGCAGGGTTTTCGATAATTTATTGAATGTTGTTGACACTGCGACGACCGAGAAATTTCCAATTACAGTTCCGAAGGGATATGAGTTAGCAGGCGAGCCGATTTTTGGTGGCCGTGGGATTGTCATCAAATTAAAGGAAATTGGTTCGAACCGTCATGCTGCTTTAAAAGTTCCGAATCAGAGATGGAAAACAACAGCATTCGAGCGAAAGAAATTAATAGCTGAGTCCGAAGCCATTTCTCTTTTGGATCATCCGGGAATCGTCAAATTAATTTCGGTTGTAATGAGCGAAGATCAGCCTGCGATTTTGATGGAATGGGTGGAAGGTAGTAATCTCAGGGAATGTTTGACAGTCAGAGAACCGAATATTGATGAAACGTTGCAATTAATCATATCTTTAACTGATGCAGTATCACATGCTCATGAAAGGGGCATTTTGCATCGCGACATTAAACCGTCAAATATAATAGTTTGTGGTAAAGAATTCAAACAGATTAAATTATGCGACTTTGGACTGGCAAAAATGAAAGCCGGAAGGCCAGGCTGGTCATCCGGAACCGAATTAATTGGGACGCCGGGCTACATGGCTCCGGAAACGATTCGAAATGAAATTGGAAAAGTAGGGCCGGCTGTTGATGTATTTTCTATTGGCGTAGTCATGTACCGCCTTCTAAATGGAAAAATGCCGTTTGATGGTATCAACCCGATCTCACTTGGAATTCAGGTGCTTTATCATGAACCGCAGTCAATTCGAAGTATAAGATATGAAGTTCCAGAACAACTGGAAGCAATTTGTCTAAAATGTTTGAGTAAAGAACCGGACGAGCGTTATCCAGACGCCATCGCTTTAAGAGCTGATCTAGATCGTTTCGTAAAAGGTAAACCGGTTCATGCAACCCGATCAAATTACTTTCATCGTATCAAACGCTGGGCTCGCCGCGAACCGAGATTGGCTGCTCTGACTGGATTATTTGTTTGTTTCATGGCAATTACAATCGCAATTCTTGGAATATTGCTGGACAAATCGAGAGCAAGCGAGGAAAAAGCAATCCAGAATGCGAATCAAGCGAGAATGAATGGTGAAATCGCTTCAAGAAATGCAAATGAAGCAGAAAGAAGACTGGTAGAATCAGTAAAGGCAATGAGCTTGGCCTCACCCGTTTTTAAGAGAATTCTGAATGAGTATCGTCTCAACCCGGATGAAATTAAGAAAATTACTGAATTTGCTAAATTACGAGAAAACCTTGATGCCGAAGCAATCGATTTAAAAGAACGCCTCAATCATCATTTCCTCACACTTGAGCTTGCAGATTGTTTGCGCCGCATTAAAGGCGAAGAAAGAAATGCAATTGAACTGGCCGCACTTGCACGGCAGAAGATTGGAAAGCTTATCAGCGAAGATGGAAAGGCGGCATCAAAAGCCGAGTATGGTTCCATCCCAAGTGAGAATTTTAGAATCAGTGTCCTTGAAAAGGCATTGCTAAGGTATGGTCAAGCCTGTTCTCAGCTTCAAGCAAGTTATCCTAGACCTATTGCGTTTGGATTGTAATGTTTCACCCCAAATGGCACTTTGGCTAAGTGAGTAACCGGTCTGGTTTCCGGGTATATTTGAACAGTACCCTGGAGTCTTGATCGATGAGCGAGAAGAAGAAACG
>JBILGL010000471.1:0-3978 GCA_044351075.1 Isosphaeraceae bacterium
AAATCGGTGGCGTGGGAATATTATCTCCGTTAACGTTTAAAACAACATAAAGTAGTTTATGAAATTGCATTTGTGAAAACAGATCGCATCCTTTAATTTATAAGTGTAATGATGATGAATCCGGTAAAGATAATACTCCAGATAATAACAAGTATCATGAGGTATGATATTGTCTTTAAAGAAGAATTGAGATGGCTCAGCAATTCGAAAATGGCTTGCTTTACATCAGAGCATTCAGTACGACTTGCTTTTGTAGCTTTCTTTGCAGCGGTGATGATTGGTATTGCAGATAAAAAAGTAAATAATGCAATGAAAGCCTGACTTGATTGTGAATCAGGGCGATTGTCTTCTAGTTCTGTTACATTGATCGATTTGTAATCATGATATGAGATGAATCCGGTCCATAGACTCACAAGGACTAGCCCGACTGCAATAATCCATAATCGCCTCGCGAATGAGCGTAACAGCACTTGTTTTTAGATGAAATCGGACTAGATTGCGATATTGTTGCCTGGACAGTCATCAGAATTACCATCTTTCAAGTGTTAGAGTTGACAATAAGTCATTTTCAACAATTATAGATTTCAGTCTTATCAATTAAATCACTAGTTAAAGGGAAAACAATGTCATTTCGGAGAGATATTACAATAGCCTCTAAAACTATCAATTAAAGCTGAATTTTTCCGAATTAATTGGTCATCTCTTGAATTCGATGCTTTGTAAAAGCATGGGCGTTGGGGATCATCGATTGGTCGATTAATGCAATGGTTTCATGTGCCAGACGGCGGGCGTCGTCCGTTTTGCCTTCGGCCAGAGCGATCTCAGCCTCGATGAGGCGGAGCTCACAAGGCTCTACCAAGCCGCCATTGTTTTGTTCCAGCAGCTTTCGTGCTTTTTCAGGTTCGCCTTCACGCGCGAAAAGCCAGGCAGAGTCGAGATTGTATTTCGGGCGAAACAGCACCGGCGATTTTTCCAGGTGCTGCTGAATCTCGTTGGAAAATCGGCGAGCTGCCAGAAGATCGCCATTATCTGCCGCATGAAGAAACGACAGATGCCTTGCGTGAAAAAAGATCGGTTCAGTCGGATCAGCCTTTAAAAGCGTTTGAAGACGTCCCTTGTCAAATTCTGCCGGGCGTTTGCCAGTTGCCAAAGCGGAAGCCATTTCAAGCAGGGCAATATAACGGCCAACGGCCTCTGGTTTACCCGATTTGAGTAGCATGATCGCTGCTCCATCGGATAGATATCCACCTGCATTTGACGGTACAATTGTCAGGAAAAAGAGCAGAAGGCTCGTCAGGCCGATGATCCAGAAAATACTGCCCGGCAGGCTTTTGCCCAGACCAAGGCTGATTGCAATTGCCCTTGTGACAACAGAAACAAGCAGGCTTGCCAGTGGCCCGCCGGCCAGCAGCGTGAGATAGGCTTTTCGCAGGTCAAGACCGTCTGTGGGCACCATGCCCGCCATGCCGCCAAGGCCAAGGCCGGTGCGAAATCGCAACTTCACCCGCAGGCCATTTTCGCCCTTGCGGGTGATCTGCACCGGCCAGAAAAGCATGAAGACGAAGCGAAAACCGACAACCTTTCCCGCAACGACATGGCCCAGCTCATGAAGTGCCACGCTAAGGATAAAACCGCCGATCAAGACACCCAAGATCAGCCCAAAAAAGATCGGGGCGGAATTGAGTATCCAGCGATGGTTGGATTTCACCGCCAATGCCAGCGGCATGATGGCTGCATACCCAGTTGCAGCACCTATTGACATTCGTAGCAGGCCGAGGACAATCCGTCGCAGCTTTTTATTCACAGTTTATCTTCCGTGTTTGACCAGATTCTGCACACGGGCCGATTCAGTTTTCACAAATTCCACGTCCATGAATGGGTCGGGGCTCATGCGCTGAAAGCGGACCATGCCGTTGGCGTCAATAATGAAAAGGCCGTGAAGCGGGACATTTTCGAAGTCGTCAAAAGCCTGATACTGCTTAAAAATACCGAGGTCGGGGTTGGCAAGAATTGGCATGGGGAATTTAATGCCGTCGGCGTTGTTTTTGAGCTCGCGGGTGGCGTCAAGCGCATCGGTGCTGATGGCCACAATATCGGCCCCAGCCTTTTTGAAATTCTCAAATTCCTTGCCAAATGCCTGTAGCTGCTGCATGCAGTGGGCACATTTGCCGCCAAGGAAGAAGATGACGATGGTGTTTCGGCCGGTCGCCTTGCGGTCTGACATCTGCCAGGGCTTGCCGTTGGAATCAGGCAGAGTGAATTCTGTGGCACTTGCAGGATGCCAGGCCAGCGGGCCAAGTTTGGTCAGGTCGATCTGCTCTGGCACAATTGGCTTGTTTTTGTCGGGGTCGGCCGGTTCGGCCCAGCCTTTTTTCTTCCAGCCTGTGGTGATGGCCGCCACACGTTTGGCGATGGGTGTGTCGGTGTCGGCATGGCGGAGCATCGGCACCAGCTTTTTGTATTGCTCCTGGGCGGCTGCGGTTTTGCCAACGGCTTCAAGGGCTACGATATATTGAGCAAGAGGCTGATACTGGTTGGGCGACTGATCCGCCAGTTTTTTGGCTTCCACTTCAGCGAAGCCAAAGTTTTTGGCGTCAGTGTGCAGGCGATAGAGACTGTCAGAACGAAGGCTTGCCTTGGTGAATTTCTCAAAGGCAGGGCCCATGTTGCCGGCGATAAAGTCAGCATAGCCCTGAAGTTCCGTCTGAATGGCCTGAGCGGCGGAAACCAGGCCCTTATCGCGCTGTTTTTCGGCTTTTTTCTGTTCGGTGTCAATCACGCCCTGCACTTCAGCCAGCAGGCGATCGATCAGGGCTTTATCCTTTTTGGCGGCGGCTGCTTTGCCAAGTGCCTGCCACTTCATGCGGCGTTCGACGAGCACATCCGAAAAATCGAGCAGGCCGTTATTTACGTCGGCGATGAGGTTGTCCCAAAGTTCATATTTCAAATAGAGTTCCATCAGTCGGGCGCGGCCGTTGCGCTGGCTTGATCCGCCGTCGTTTTTGTGATTTTTGGCTGGGTCGCGTGGCTGGTCCACAAGGTCGTGGGCGACGGCAAGTCCGTCTTTCACTCGGCCCATGTGTGAGTAGGTCGTCGCCAGCCACTGGTTGTTATGGGCATAGTTGTGAATTTCAAACGGCATGACGCGGTCGTTGATCATATAGGCATGGTCAACGCGTGCAGAGGCTTCCTGCTGATAGGCGGCCTGCGGGTATCGCTGAAGGCCGGTGTAAGTGTGGCCGGGCATGTGCCAGGCGTGGGCGATGCCGGGGGCAACGATGCCGAACTTTTCGGCCGACGATACGGCACGAATCGGTTTGCTACCATCCCAAAGGTGAATCCGGTAGTGATGTGCGCCTGAATGATTTGGCTGCCTGTCCAGAACGGACTGGATCACAATATCAACGGCCTTGCGGTTCCCCACGCCGCCATTAACGCGGCCACCTTCCCAGGCGGCCTGGGCATACCAGGCGCGGGCGTTGAGGTCGTCCGGATGGTCCTGAATGATCTGGTCGAGACCGTCCTGATAGCCATTGCGGCGCGTTTTTTCGTCGGTTCCCGGTTTGTGGAATTTTTCGAGGGCGTCGATGTAGGCCAGCTCACGAGGGGTGATGGTCACCGTTTTGGCCACTTTGCGGGCTTCGGCCAGAAAGCCGTTGGCACGCTTGGCGTTATTGACGTTCGACATGGCCATGCCCCAATAGGCCATGACGCATTTGGGGTCGAGCTTGGCCGCCTGACGAAATGAGCGTTCGGCTTCAAAATAGTAAAAGGAGTGAAGCTGAGCCACGCCCTGATTGATGAACTTGCGGGCATCGGCTGACGTGGTGGTGACCGAAAATATCGCCTCACCCTGGCCCGGCTTGAGCACCGCAGCACGCCGAGGGCCTTCGTTAAAGGCCTCGCCATGAATGGAATGGCCTGCCGCCGGCACCGCTGGATTTGCGGAGCTGGCCGATTCCGTCACTTTTTTGGGCG
>JBILGL010000472.1:0-3971 GCA_044351075.1 Isosphaeraceae bacterium
ACTCGCACCATTCGACGCTTCGCCCCTTCGCTATGCACACAACCGCACCGGCGAGGATAATGCCGATGCCCACATGAAGCGGCAAATAATGGGCCGAGAGGTGATTGTTGCCATCACAGAAGGAAAACTTGATTTTGGCCCTTGGGAGCAAATATTTTACGGCGAATTTGACGGCCGAAGGCCAAAGCGTGTGCTGGTCAAAGTGATTGGAGAATAAAAAAAAGATCGAGACTGAATCAAGATCATAGTCTTATCATTTTTACATCATGTTATAATATTACAACTTACACCTGCCTGACGATCGCTGGCGAGAAAACACATCATGATTCGACGAACGATACGAAACCTGTTGTTGCCAGGACTCACCATACTGCTTCAGGCCCTAGCATCTTTAACGATTGCCGACGAGAATCTGGCGTTTTTTGAACGCGAAATCCGGCCGATTCTTGTCAAACGCTGCGAATCCTGTCATTCAGCGGCAAAATCAAAGACTAAAGGTGGACTGGCTCTTGACTCAGCGGAGGGCT
Organism: Isosphaeraceae bacterium; assembly: GCA_044351075.1. GTDB lineage: Bacteria > Planctomycetota > Planctomycetia > Isosphaerales > Isosphaeraceae > QWQI01. The sequence continues at coordinate 528 of JBILGL010000472.1, forward strand.
GGAAAAAAGGCGGAGAGCATGGTCAGGCGATTGTTCCGGGTGATCCATCCGCAAGTCTTCTGATTCAGGCAATCACTTACAAAAACGAAGAATTGCAGATGCCGCCCGAGGAAAATGGCGGGCCAATGCCGGCAATAGAAATTGCCAAATTGACCGAATGGGTCCGACGTGGCGCAATCGATCCTCGTACGGTAGTTATGGCTACTCGTGGTGGGCTGACAGAAAATGAAATTAAAAACTGGTGGTCGTTTCAGCCGCTGCGCGGAGAAGTAGCGGAAGAACCGCTTTATCAGATCATTGACCAACTTATCAATGCAAAATTAATTTCTGCAGGGCTAAGACCGACGCCATTCACTGATCGCCGTAGCCTCATCAGACGGGCGACCTATGATCTAACTGGCCTGCCACCATCAGTCGCGGATGTTGTTGCATTTGAAAAAGATCAATCAGCCGAAGCGTGGCCGCGACTGATTGATCGCTTGCTGGCACGGAAACAATACGGCGAGCGCTGGGGGCGTCATTGGCTCGACCTTGTGCGATATGCCGACACGGCAGGTGAAAACACGGATCACCCGATTCCCGAAGCCTGGCGTTATCGAAACTGGGTTATTGAAGCATTTAATCGAAACTTGCCTTATGACAAGTTTGTTCGGGAGCAGATCGCTGGCGACCTGATCCATCGGGAAGATAACCACCACAATTATGCGAATGGTGTGGTAGCTACCGGTTTTCTGGCGGTGGCCCGGCGATTTGATCACGACAGCGACAAGCACATGCACCTGACGCATGAGGATGCGATAGACACCATTGGCAAGGCGTTTCTTGGGCTTTCAATTGCCTGTGCACGTTGTCACGACCACAAATATGACCCGATCACATCCAAAGATTACTATGCACTTTATGGCATCCTTGAGAACTCTCGTTTCTCATTTCCAGGCTGTGAAGCGAAGCAGCGTCCCCGCGATCAAGTCCCGATGTTGCCGCCCGAGACGTGGGCAAAAACAATCGTCCCTTGGCAGGAGTCCATGAACCAGGCAACCGCTGAAATCAAAACGATCGATGAAGCGATAACGCGGCAAACAACTGCATTTGCTGATCAGGCAAAAGGGGCAAGAAAAATTGCTGAGGGAAAAATCGCTGATGGAGGCAGAAATGAATTGGCCATCGGGGGTGGCACGCAAAAATTACAGTTAAAAAAGGGCGAATTACTGGTTTTGACGATCAATCACGACGGCAATTATGGGGCCGACACGACGATGATCGACTGGCGCCTGCGAGAAGCAGGAGGGGCAAGCCGAGAGTGGCGAACGTCTGATCTGATCAGTGATTTTGCATCATCAAATCCACATCTTGATCAATCTTCAAAACAGGCTGACTGGCTTTATTTTGATGCCCGCAAGGGCTTGTCGCTTCTGCCTGAGCAGGCTGATCAAATTTCGGGAAATAAGGCACTGAAAGCTTGGAGAAAAGGTGATAATCCGGCGGTTTTCGTGAATTGTTCCGACATAGCGGTCAAGGTTTGGACGACGCTTGCTCCAAGATCAGTTTTTGTTCATCCCGCGCAGGATGGGCCAGTGGCTTTGGGATGGATCAGCCCTTCTGATGGTGAATATCTGTTAAGTGGAAATGTGGTCGATGCTCATCCCGGTGGGCCCAATGGGGTGACGTGGCAGATTGACCAGTACCCGTCTGATTTTCGCGCGTTGATTCAGCCAATGCTGGAGCTGCTTGCAAAACGTCGGACTGCGTCCCAAAAGCAGTATGATCTCCTTGGCCGATCCCCGATTCAGCCGATGGCCTATGGCGTAGTTGATGCGGAAAAGCCTGTAGTTACAAAATTGCACCTTCGTGGTGACCCTGAAAAACTGGGGGAGGTGGTACCCCGTCGCTGGCTTGAAGTTTTTGGTGGCTCAAAGGTGACTGCTCAAAGTGGCAGCGGCCGAAAGGAGCTTGCGATCTGGCTGACTGATCCAACCAATCCACTTGTATCGCGTGTAATCGTGAACCGAATCTGGCAGCATCATTTTGGGCAAGGGTTGGTGCCAACCCCCAGCGATTTTGGCACAAGAGGGCTAAAACCGGCGAATCCTGAATTGCTGGATTATCTGGCATTATGGTTTATCCGGTCTGGTTGGGATATTAAGGCATTGCATCGGCAGATTATGCTCTCAGCGGCTTATCAGCGATCATCTGATTCCACTAATTCCCCAGATTTCCCTAAGAATCATGAGATTGATCCGACCAACAGCCTGAATTGGCGATTTGACCGCCGCCGGCTGAGTGCTGAAGAATTGCGAGACAGTTTACTTCTGGCCAGTGGACGTCTTGATCTTTCGGCCGGTGGGCCGCATCCGATTCCCGACTCTTCAACCTGGTCATATACGCAACATGTTCCTTTTGCAGGCGTGCCAGAGACTAATTTACGAAGTGTTTATCAAATGACACTCAGAAATCGGCGAATGCCGTTTATGGCACTTTTTGATGGTGCAGACCCGAACGCCACGACAGCTATGCGGCAAGTGACCACAGTTCCAACTCAATCTCTCTTTTTCCTCAATGACCCTTTTTTTCACACTCAGGCTGCGGTTCTTGCCGAGCGAATCCTGCAGTTGCCGGATCAGGTGGCACGAATGCAATACCTTTACCAGACAGCGCTTCAGCGATGGCCAACACCAGAGGAAATCGCTCGGGCTAATAGCTTTCGAGAGCAATACGAAAAGATAATTGAAGCTCTGCCTGCAACAGACCGAGATTTTGCCAAATGGTCGGCTCTGTGCCGAGTCGTTCTTGCATCTAACGAATTTCTCTATGTGGACTGAAACCATGCCAATTCAGCAAAATCGCCGTCGGATGGTACAGTCGGCTGTTGCCGGGAGCCTTCTTTTCAAAGGTATTGTCAGTGAATTGATTGCAGCAGATGAAAATCGCGGTCGCAAGATTAAAACTGTTGATCTGACGGCAATAGACCCTCTTGCACCAAAAAGCCCTCACTTTCCGGCACGGGCCAAGTCGGTCATTTTTCTTTTTATGAGTGGAGGGGTTTCGCACGTCGATTCATTTGATCCCAAGCCACGACTGATCACCGACCATGGGCGGCAGGTCACATTTGATCATCCTGAAACACGCAATCGTCCGGGGTATGAAAAAATTTATCTCAAGCGACCGGACTGGACATTTCGGCCACGTGGCCAAAGCGGTATTGAAATCAGCGAGCTCTTTCCGCACATCGCCCGGCGAGCCGACGACTTGACCATTATCCGCTCCATGCATACCAGTCATTCAAATCATTACAATGCCACTTTGGGTATGCACACAGGATCATTTGCCTTCGCCCGGCCCAGTATTGGTGCGTGGCTCAGCTATGGTCTCGGCACTGAAAATCATAATTTGCCATCTTTTCTGGTACTGGCTCCTCAAATGCCGTATGCGGGCACACAAGTCTGG
>JBILGL010000473.1:0-3965 GCA_044351075.1 Isosphaeraceae bacterium
GGCGAGCGTAAGGGCCGTTTCGGTTTTACCAACGCCGGAAGGACCAACCAGCATAAAGACGCCGAGGGGACGGCGCGGGTCCGTCAGCCCGGCGGAAGCCGTGCGAATGCGTTCGGCGAGCACATCAAGCGAATGGTCCTGACCGACGACCCTTGCCTTCATCACCTGATCCAGATTCATAATCGACTGGATCGAAGAAGTGACCATTTTCCCAAGCGGAATACCCGTCCAGCCGGCGACAACTTCTGCAACAGCCTGAGCATCGGCATAAGGCCGGGCCAGCGGCGAATCGCCCTGAAGGGCATTCAGTTTTTCACGAAATTCGGTAAGTTCCTGGCTAAGGGCCTGAAGATCAGGGGCTGGGCTGGAATGAGTGTCGGATGGAGGTGCTGATTCATGAGAACCGGCAGATTCCTTAGTGGCATCAGAAACACCGGCGGCGATGGTTTTCGAAAGTTCAGCGACTTTCTGAACAAGTTTTTGTTCTTCCTGCCAACGCTGACGGAGCGATTCTTCGCGAGAAGCCAGCTCATCGAGGGTGGATTTCAGCTCAGTGAGCTGATTGGCCTCAGCGCCGTCGCGAGTAAGAGTTTCAATTTCGGCCTGGACGGCCTGCCGCTGGCCAATGATTTCTTCCAGAGGCTCAGGCGTAGTGGATTGACCCAGCGAAACACGGGCACATGCAGTATCGAGCACTGAAAGACTTTTGTCGGGGAGCTGGCGATCAACAAGATATCGGGCAGTCAGTTGCACGGATGCTCGAATAGCATCATCGAGAACACGCACGCCGTGATGTTTCTCCAGCATGGGTGCGATAGCCCGCATCATGGTGATGGCTTTCTCAATCGCGGGCTCATCCACTTTCACGACCTGGAAGCGGCGTGTCAGGGCAGCGTCTTTCTCGAAGTATTTTTTGTATTCGCTCCAGGTTGTGGCGCCGATAGTTCGGAGCTCGCCGCGGGCAAGAGCGGGTTTCAGGAGGTTAGCGGCATCATTCTGACCGGCCTGACCACCTGCGCCCACAATGGTGTGAATTTCATCAATAAAGAGAATGATGGGCCGGGGTGATGATTTGACTTCTTCGATCAACTTTTTGAGCCGATTCTCGAATTCACCTCGGACGCCTGCACCTGCCTGGAGCAGGCCGAGATCGAGAGCACGCAGATCGACGTCGCGCAATGATTCTGGAATGTCGCCGGCAGCGATACGTCTGGCAAAACCTTCGACAACAGCCGTTTTGCCGACACCGGGCTCGCCAGTGAGGATCGGATTATTCTGGCGGCGACGGATGAGGATATCAATCATTTGACGAATTTCAGAGTCTCGGCCCGAGATTGGGTCGATTCGGCCATTCTTGGCCATCTCGGTGAGGCTGGTCGTGAATTGGTCAAGTGTGGGTGTGGCTGAACCGGTTTTAACCTGAGCGCTGCCTGAAGCCTGCGTATTTACACCAGAGCCGGCGGGGGCTGAGCTAAGGGCAATGGCCTGGATGGATTCCGGCGATTTGGCTGTGATCGCGGCAAAATTAGCCTGGAGCCCGGCGATGTCGATCCGGCTGAAGTCTGGCAGGGTTGCGAGGATCTGCCGATTGAGCCGATCGTTCTGAAGCATGCCGATCAATAGAAAACCGCTGCGAACAAGGCCCTGCTCAAGCTGAAGTGAGCCGACAAACCAGGCCTCTCTCACCATTTCGGAGATTTGGGGAGAGAGTGTGGGCACGCGATTAACGGACTCACCGGAGCCGAAGCGGTTGACGGCATTAGTCAGCAGACGAAGAGATTCTGAGGAAGAGATATCAAACTGTTTCAAAATGCGGGAAAGATCGCTCTCCCCCCGTTCGATCATCTTAAATAGCCAATGTTCAGGCTCAACACACGACTGATTCTGCGAAAGACAAAGGCTGGCTGCTTCGGCCAGAGTATCGCGACAGAAAGGGTTAAGCTTATTGATCAACCGGCTTAATTCAACTGGCACTTTATTCACCTTTCAAAGATGATATTGAATTTGCGCATTGATTGCTTTTATTCATCTCAAAATAACATTTTTATATTTTGAGCGAAAGGATTTATCTGAAATAAATCCAGATGAGCAATGCGGCAAAGCAGGCAAATACTGCAAACAGAAAGATCATGATGATCAGTGCAAGCCATTTCTGGAATCGATTTCGAATCAAGGCTTCTGGCGTCCATGAAATGGAATTCTGTTGACTTAACAAATGCTTGACAAATTCGTGGATAAAGACCCAGGGGCCAACTTCGCTGGTTTCAAGCCCTGTAAGAAAAAGGCCGGCGAATCGCGGGTTTCCTGCATTGTTTTCGAGTTGAAACTGGTTGATCTTGGCGCAGAAGTATTCCATATGTCGCCAGAATCTGCCAATCTCCTGAAGAAATCGATACGAAGTATGATTGATCTGGATCGATTGACTTCGACCAGAGGCTTCGGGGCCAAGAGCCGATGGCGGAACCTGAAGCATTTCCCTCGATACAAGAGCGGGAATCACATTCATTCTAAAAGAGCGAAGCCCACGACGCATTTGCTTAAGCCAGGAACTCGTCGTAATATCCAGACGAGTCGGTAGCGCGACCCCCAGATAACGCAGCTTGCTGCTGCTATCAATATTTTTCAGGAGTTCGCTGAAACCATCGACATACTGCAAATTCGTAGCCAGCACAGCATAAGGCATGTCGGCACCTGTTTCATCCCGAATTGATTTCAGGTCGAGCCTTGCCATTTCAATTGCATTTGAGTTTAATTGCTGCGTTTCGGTAATTTCTTTTGGTATGACGAGCACAACGCCATTGATCGGGCAAATTGGATCACGAGCCTTTGAAATCAGGTGGCAGAGATATTTCAATCTGGCCGTGGTAATTTCAATTTCATCCGCAGGCATTGCCAGTGAATCAGCCTGTGAGTGGCCAAAATCTGCCTTTTTTGATTCATTATTATTAATTGATTTATCAGATTCATTTTTTTTCTCAGATTCGCCCGTGAGGCCAAGCAATTGGCTCGGTCGATCTTTAGGTGAATCAAATTTCGAACCAGTAAATCGAGATCTTTGATTTGGGCTACGATTCTGTTCGAGCCGACGCGACAACAAGCCTAGAAGCGATACTGACTGACATGTGACAAAGATTGCTGAATCGCTCAGATCCACATGAAAATTCGTCTCCGAATCATTTCTCATTCTTACATTTCTGAGCCTGAGCTGAAGATGGTCAAAATAATGAACACTTTCGGCTGGCCTGTGCCCCAGCACCAGTATGACAGGCAGATCTTTCAGGTCCACTCCTAATTCAGCCAGTTGCTTGGTAATAAAATTCCAGTTTTCATCAATTTCAGGAAAAAGTTGAAATGATGGTTCGGATCGAAGCAACTCGACCAGCCTTTTGGTCGAAATGTAAGCAAGCACGATCGACCAGAGTATCAAAACCAGCCAGTAAGGACGGAGAACAAGCAGGGGGGCACGCACACTCGCATCAAGACCAGTTTTGACGGTGATATACCAGAGCAGTACACTGAGAAGGACCAATAAAAGTAAATTACGAACTCGCCTGAAATTTCGTTCGAATCGCGTTTTGCTTCCTGGAAAGAAAAGCAGTTTCGTGGTTTTTGAGACCTGTTTTTTCAGGCCGCTGATCATGCCCGGCATCGTCTGGCCTCACGTAAGATTGATTTTTCGTTATCTGATTCAGTTCAGGTTCTGAGTGAATAGACAATCAAAAATGAAATAGCAGGGACGAGAATTACACCTGCTGAAATTGCCAGTTGAATCACCATCTCAAGCTTGCCGAAGCCTTTAAGCGGCGGGGTGTCTGCCATGAGCGGCAGTGATGGTGGCGGGGACCATGAATCGCGTGCCGATTGAAATAGCATTGCCTTGCATTTCTCAACCCAGACTGCCAGTTCGGCATGAGATTCCACCAATTGCCCCTGAAAACCATGCATAATACAACTGAGTGCAATTT
>JBILGL010000474.1:0-3964 GCA_044351075.1 Isosphaeraceae bacterium
AACCAGTGCCAGAAAATAGTTCCATGGCGAATCAAGCCGGAGTTGATCAAGCACATCAAATCGACGGCTCAGCGAAACGCCTTCCAGCATTGGCAAAAGTCCAATCAGCAGGAAAATTCCACATAAAAGTGCCCATGCATTTTCGCCCGGCCGGCGTGCACCAAGCACACTGACAAGCGCAGCCAGTATCGCCAGAAATGAAATATGTGTGAATAAGCCGCTGATTGCATTTCCCGCCGATTGCGGCTGATCAAAGAGCATTGCAAAAATGGCCAGAAGTATAGCAAGTCTTGCCCAGACCGTTGACGCACGAAGGCTGGTGCCGCGTAATTTTCGACTGGCAAGCCAAAGGTCAATAAATGCAATCGCCAGCGCAGGTATTAACAAACGCCTGTTCGATAGGAATTCTATGCGACCTGACCCAAACAACCAGAACCCCATGGCTAATGCTGTGAAAACAAGCCCCAGCCAGTTCAGGTAAAAGGCTGGGTGTTTTCGATGAACACCTGATTTTTCCTCAGGCAGGGCATCATGGCTCAAGGCTTCAGGGCTCCACGAGAAATAGCACCTGGGTCAGCCGCCACACGTTCAGCAAATACGGATAGGTTTTTAATCGCCGGCCTCAGGCTTTTGACAATTTCATTAGCCCCACGAAGCGTGCTGGTTGCTTCATTAAAGAGGGAGGGATCGGTCATCAGCTTCTGTACCGTTCCATTGGTATTAAGCTGGCCATTGGAATCACTGAGAGTGCGGGTCAATAGACCGATCTGAGCGGCGATTGCATTTAATCTTAACAACGCCTGCCCCAGATTGGTGACGGGTGTTCGGCGAGTGTCGCTGCCAAGGTCAGCTGCCAGTGGTTTTAAGGCCACCATCACGTCCTTGTCAAGCGAGTCCGTGAGCGTGTCGGCTCGCCTGATTACATTTTTAATTCGTTCGCGTGCTTCCGGATCAAAAGTCTGGTCGGCCCCTTCCAGAATGCGTTTCAGGGCTGCAATGGAAGGCTGAATATCCTGCTCATTTTCCAGCACAATCTTGTCCGCCCGTTCAGCAAGCTGCCCGAGCTTTTTTCCTGTAACGTTCCAGGTATCAATGAAACCTTCCAGCGATTCCGCCTTTTTGGTCAAATTTGCAACACCTTTTGCTGCCGTATCAATTGAGCTGAGTGTGTCGCCCACCTGCGATAAGGCCTTCGTGGCCAGCCCCAGGGCTTCATTTGGGTCAGCACTTACCTGCCCTGAAATGATCATGGCTGATTCAATTTTTTCACTTAATACAATCGGTTCCGGCAATCTTTTTGAGCCGGTCAAAATTTCAATGGTTGTGTCTCCGATGAGTGCACGCTGTACCAGTGGAACGCTTTCCTGCGTCAGCTCAAATGGCTCATCTATTCCCAGCGTAATCAGCACACCTTCAGGCTCGTCTTTCGGCCTGTTCTGACGATCATCAAATGCAACTTTGGCTACCGCACCAATCCGAATTCCATTTTTCCTCACCGGCACACCCACAGCCACGCCAGGCGCATTGATAAATTTAACGGTCACATATCGCTGCTTTGCACCGATGCGAAAGCCACCACCGAATAGCAATCCCAAAGCGATCAGCCCGCTGCTTGCCACAATCACAAAAAAACCGATCCGCAATTCCATAGCCCGATCACTCATTTGAAAATCCCTTTCTCCTGCTCTTGTCCGATTGTATTTTCAATCGACCCGCAATTTGTATTTTCTTTTCTATTGCTTCCTGCCGGAAACGAATTCATCCGGGTCTGCCGGCACCACGCCATGCTCCAGATCATCCGCCAGCCGCGCAACACTCATCTCACGCAGGCGATCGCCCGCCTCACCCAGCACAAATTGTCGAACTCGAGGGTCATGATGATGCTCAAGCCCCTCCGGCGGGCCATCATAAAGAATCTGGTCCTCATCTGGCTCAAGGCGAGATAACGGATAAAGCATAATTACGCGATCCGCACATTTTGTTACCGTCCTCATTTCATGAGTCACGATAATTCCCGCCCGATCATCATGGCCTTGCGTTTGTATTATCAGCTCGTTGATGATATCTGTCATAATAGGGTCGAGCCCTGTTGTCGGCTCATCGTAAAGCATTACTTCGGGCCTGAGTGCCAAAGCCCTCGCCAGCCCTACACGCTTACGCTGACCACCCGAAAGCTCTGCCGGCTTCTTCAATTCAACCCCAGGCGGCAAGCCAACTTCCAGCAACCGCTCTTTAATGTAACCGGGCATCGCCGATTCTGGCATCAGTCGATGTTCTCGCAGGCCAAATGCCACATTATCATAGATCGTCATACTGTCAAAGAGGGCGGCCATCTGAAAGAGAAACCCAAATTTAATCCGCGTTGCAGTAATCTGCTTTTCATTCATTCGGGCCAGATCCCTGCCATGAAATCGAACGGTGCCTTTGTCAGCCTTCATCAGGCCTATCATCAACTTTAAATTCACCGTCTTGCCACAGCCAGATTCGCCAATCAGACAAACCGTTTCACCCTTATGAATCTTAAATGACAAATTACGCAGAACTACCTGATTTCGAAAGACTTTTGTGACATTATCAAACTCAATAATAACTTCTTTTTCCGTTTCATTTGATCGATTCGTCTGAAATTCAATCCTTGCATTTTCTGGAGGAGCCGATGTTTGAATTTCCTGTTTATTCTGAGATGGATTTCCCGAACTTAAATTTTCATGAATACTATTGATTTGAGGCTCAGGCGAAGATGGGAGAATAATTTTATTGTCTGTGTTGATTTCAGTGAGGTTCTGGTTTGTTGAATTAAGACTTGATGGTGGTAATAAATCTTCACCCGAACCGCCGTCTTCAAAGCTCAAAAAAGACCATGCCTGAGCAGCATTTGAAATTGCATCTGCGGTTGATGCTTCATCAGCCGAATCAGGATTTTCATTAATTTTGTCGGGCCAATTCCGGTCCATTGCCTTTTCTTATTCATTCCTTTCCAGTCGATTAGATAAGCCCCTGAGGAACACCTGGATACATAGCACGATAGATCGAATTCCAGGCAGAGCCGATGATCAGATCAATCGCCAGAATAATTACAAACGAGAGCACAAAAGCTTCCGTCGCAGCCTGACCCACTCCCTCCGCCCCTGCTCTCGAATGAAACCCTCGGTGGCAGGCGATAATTCCAATGGTGTATCCAAAGAAAATACTTTTAAACATACCAGCAACAAGGTCTGCAAATTCCACGAATTTCTCGGTGTACATCCAGTAATAATATGAATCGATACCAAAAAGTGAGTTAGAAATCATAAACCCACCCAATATGCCAAGGCAATCAGCTATGCTTGTTAACAGAGGTATCAGCAGCACACAAGTCACAAGTCTCGGTACAACAAGCACCTGGATCGGATTTGTGCCGAGTGCCGAAAGGGCGTCGATCTGCTCAGTCACCCGCATGGTGCCAAGTTCCGCAGCCATCGCCGATCCCACTCGCCCAGCCAGCATCGTGGCGGCAAGCACTGGGCCTAACTCTTTGACGAGCGTGACATTAATCACGGCACCCATGCGCGATTCCAAACCCATCTCGCGAAACGAGTGGTACGACTGAACCGCCAGCACCATTCCAATAAAACAGCCGGTGATACCAACAACCCATGTGCTGGAGACGCCGATGCTGAAAAACAGAGGCATAAGATTTCGCCATCGTGGCGGGCGATAAACTAACCATCGCAGAGCAGAGAGGTTAAATAAGGTCAAACTACCGAGAAATGCAACAAATTCAACCAGACCCGACATGGGGCTACCAACGACTGAACGTGATTTGGCGAGGGCCGAGCCCGCTGGCTGTTTGACAGGTGATGATGGCCCTGAAGGTGTAGTCACTTGTGCAATCCCTGCGGCCTATACAGTTTTCCTCATTTATGCATTATGCTCTTATTCTCAATAAACCGCCATCTCTGACAAGGCGAATTTTTCAGAAATC
>JBILGL010000059.1:0-12979 GCA_044351075.1 Isosphaeraceae bacterium
CTCAAACGACCGCGCCCGCTGCGCCACGGCCAGACCCACCCGGCCCAGGCCAATAATGCCCAGCGTTTTGCCCGAGAGTTCAGTGCCGGTGAATTTGTTGCGATCCCATCCGCCCGCTTTCATCGTGGCGCAGGCTGGGGCGACATTACGCGAAAGCGACAAAATCAGGGCCATCGTATGCTCGGCCGTGCTGATCGTATTGCCGCCGGGCGTATTCATCACCACCACGCCCGCACTTGAGGCCGCAGGCACGTCGATGTTGTCCACCCCCACACCGGCCCGCACAATCGCCTTGAGCCGCTTCTGACCGGCCAGCACATCGGCGGTAAGCTGCGTGCCGGATCGAATCACAATGCCGTCGGCTTCCTGCAGGGCTGCAATCAGGCCCGGCTTGTCAAACTTGGTGTTGACTATCACCTCAAAATCCGGGTTCGCCCGCAGAATCTCAAGGCCTTCTTCCGCCAGCTTGTCAGTCACCAGAATGCGATAAGCCACGGTCTTGCAATCTCCCTGAATTGTTGCTGTTTCTGCCATAATCACTTGAATTCATAGGGCCTGAATGCCTTTTACAGCCAATTCAGGCCCTTACTGGTTTGATATCTGTCAACCGCTGATTGAATGATCAGCCGTTGGCCTTTTTAAATCGGTCCAGCAGCACGCGCTGGGCCGCTGCCACAGCTGCACCCGGCTCAAAGGTGTGGCCCACTTCAGCCAGCACAATTTCCAGACCGGCCAGGCCCGCTACCACGTCAAGCTCGTCGGTATAGCCCATGTGGCCAATTCGCACGATCTTGCCCTTGAGCTTGTCCTGCCCACCCACTGTATAAATGCCGAATTTTTCCTGCAGCTTGTTGCGGATAGCCGAATCCTTGATCCCTTCCGGCACCACGAATGCCGTGAGCCCCTCTGCCGGTCGAGCAGAAAAAAGTTTCAGCCCAAGTGCCTGCACGCCAGCCTGACAGGCATCGCTCATGCGGGCATGGCGGGCCCAGACATTCTCAACACCTTCGTCCAGAATCCGCCTCAGGGCCACTTTCAGTCCCTGAATCAGCGTATGGGCAGGTGTATAGGGCGTGTCAAACTCGGCCATCTTCTTGCGGGCCGACTTCAGGTTGAAATAAAAACTCGGCGAATCAAATGCGTCGATCTTCTTCCACGCCTTCGGGCTGACGCTGATAAAGGCCAGGCCCGGCGGCAGCATCAGCGCCTTTTGCGACCCTACGCACAAAAGGTCGATGCCCCAGGCATCGGTATGGCATTCCATCGCCCCCACGCCTGAAATGCCATCCACGGCAAATACGGCGTCGGTTTGGGCCACAATCTTGCCGATGGCTTCCACCGGGTGCCCGGTGCCGGTTGATGTCTCGGAAAGGGTGCCCATCACGCAAACGGTATCCGGATGCTCGGCCAGAGCATTGGCCACCCGGGCCGGGTCCACCGGCTGACCCCATTCGGTGTCGATGGTAATGGCGTTAATGCCATAAGCCTGACAGACTTTCGCCCAGCGTGCCGCAAACCAGCCGGCATTGAGCACGAGAGCCTTACCCCCACGCGGCACAGTGTTGACGGCAGCGGCTTCCATTGCACCTGTGCCTGAGGCCGTCAATATCATGACATCATTGGCGGTCTTGAAAACTTTTTTCAGACCGTCGATCGACTCAATGACATTCTTCTTGGCTTCGTCGGACCGGTGGTGAATGATCGGCCTGGCCATTTCCAGCTGAACGTCTTCCGGCACAGGGGCCGGGCCAGGTGTCATCAATCGGGGCTTCTGCATCGCTTTGCGTATCCTTGTTTTTTCAGTCGGCACCGGCTTTTCTTCGCTCAGGCCGGGCGATCGGCCGGTCTCTTGCCAGCCGCTTTTGCCTTGAAGAAAATCGACCTGTCAGGTCATTTTTCTCCCGGTGCTTTTTTGGAAGTAATAGTATAACTTTTCCGAAGCCAATTGTGGAGTCCCATGGCAAGTTTTGTGAGATTCGTTTAGATTCGGATTGATGAAACACTGTAAAGGAGGGCGGGCCTGCCTGGAGTTTTCTTCAGAAAGTTACAATGCCGCTGATTGTGTCGTAATCGATGAGTTGTCTTTATGTTATATGTGCGATGAATACTGGCCCATGCAACAAAACGTGAACGAAGAGAATTAACAAACCTCGCGTTTACTCCATCCCCTCCACACCCTTGGCCTTTTTCTTCGCGGCGGCCTTTTTAGGCGTCGGTGGAATTTGCTCGCCCACGCGCACTGGCTTGCCGAATACTGTTCTTTGATCACCCTGTTCTTTCATCCATCCGTTCAATTCCGGTTTCATTTTCTCAAATATCTGATTGTATTTTGTGTCAGCGGCCAGATTCACCAGCTCAAGCGGGTCTGTTTCAAGGTCATAAAGCTCAAACTCAGGCCGAATGCGATAACGCTCAACCACTTTCCTTGCCTTTGGATCATTCATGGCCAGCTTGTTCCATGAATTCCAATATTTCAGGCTCAGCGGTTCATTTGCCCGGTCAATATGCGTGGTGAATTGAAATTCCGGATGCAAATTCCAGATAAGTTTAAATCGATCGTTACGCATGGCCCGCATCGGATAAACATTCATATCGCCATCGCTGCTGTGCGTCGTGAAAATCGCCTGATGATGCTCCAAGTCTGGATTTTTCAATACCGGCAGAAATGATTTTCCGTCAAGACTTGCATTTTGCTTGCCTCCGCCAATTTCAATGAGAGTGGGCATAATATCCATCCACTGTACCATGGCTTTTGTCGTGCTTGCCGGCGGCACCACACCCGGCCACTTGACAATCAGCGGCACACGCACACCAGATTCATACAAATTCCATTTGCCAAATGGCAGTTGCGCCCCATGGTCGCTGGTGAAAAGCACAACGGTGTTCTGATCGCCCAACGTTTTCATGGCCGTCTCATAAACGCTACCCAGCTCCGAATCCATCGCCGTGACGGCTGTCAGATAACGGGCCCGGGCCTCCCGATATTCCGCTGTGTCTATCTGATTCTCAGGTACTTTCGCCGCTTCCGGCGTGTATCCATCGGCCACAGGCCAGGGAACATGAGGCCAGTTGGAGCCAACAAAAATTGCCAGCGGCTTTTTTGCATTTTCAGTTGTCGCCCGTTTTTCCAGCCATTCGCGGGCCGCGGCGATGCCCCGATGATCCTGGTAGGTGTCAAATGCAAAATGATCAAAACCATAATCAGCCGTAAGCTGATAATGCGAAACCTTGCCAAAAGCGACAACCTCATAGCCAAGTGCCTTGAGCGCCACCGGCAGTTTTTCAAGCTCCCTGCGTGGCTTGCTGTGGTTCGCCTCAGCCCCGTTGTGCGGCGGAGTCAGCCCCGTCAGCAGTGCCGCCCGGCTCGGGGCACACGACGGGCTATTCACAAAAGCCCGATCAAACCGCATGCCCGCCGCCGCCAAACTCTTTAGAAACGGCGTCCGCACTTCGTCTGAGCCATAAGCCTCGCTGTCGGCCTGACTATGATCGTCAGCAATAAGCACCAGCAAATTCGGCGGACTGGCTTTCAAAAAAGGATTATTAATTGCAAGAACTAAAAGCAATGACGTAATAAAGTGCCATTTTTGTAAAGAAATCATAATGTGATTCATACTCATGTAGATTTGAAAGCAGTTGCAGTTTGGTTTCAGAACAAGTTATATCATATTGTGAACTCATTGATTTGCAAGTAATTTGCTGAATTCCGTGGTTAAATCTGTCAGTTATGTTGTCCGAGTTGTGTAAACCGGAAGCATCATGTTAGATATGTAGTTAATCATTGCTTTTGATTACGATTGACAACGACCTTCCATGAAGGTATCTTTTTACATGATTGATCATTGCAAAGATTCGCGTTGAGGGATGTGTACTTATGATCAAATTAAGTTCTCGTTCATCAAGTTGCTTGTTTTTAATTAAAATTTGTTGTTTTTTCGCCTTTTTTCAATCGACTCTTATGTCATTATCATCAGCCGATGAAGTATTAAAACAGAAGTTTTTGCGTGAATACATAACCGAATCCGAATTTATTGAGGCGAAACTATCAAAAGTTCGTGGCAAGTTTCATGTTGAACGCGCGGAAAAAAAACAGGAAGCCGATTTTGTATTTCAAATCGATCATGGATTTGAAAAGGTTTCTAGTGTTACAAAAGGAGTAACTAAAGGATTTAGTTATGTTACTGAAAAGGTCGATTGTTTTGGAAATGGGACGTATTATCAACTACAGCGGAAGCAGGGAACTAAAATATATCAAATAAAAAGCATCGGTAGTTCAAATATTGATGAAAGTATGTATGTAAATTATACAGGTCGAATTCTCATGGCACCACTCGGTGCCAGGCCAATTTTTTTGTCAAAAATGATGAAGCGGCAGGATTTTGAGCTCTTGACAGTAGAGCCCAATGGTCCAAAAGGAGAATATCTTCGAATTCATTTTAAATATGGTTCTGATGAGCCGAAAGCAGAGAGCCTTGTTGTTCTCGATCCTAATAATCATTGGGCGGTTATTTCTCAGGAAAATCATTCATATTTTGAAAATGGAAAATCAAATATTTCAAGATTAATTGTTGATTATGGTGAGTTATTAGACGGTTTAAGGCTTCCAAAAAGTCTGAAGATTGAAAGAAATGGTCTAATGGGGCCAAATGTTATTTTTACTGAATGGCAATTTCAAGGCACACCAGTAAATCAATTTAATTTAAAATATTATGGTTTGCCTGATATTGTTTCGCCCCCTAACAATAGCTTTACCCTCTTTTATCTTTTAGTCGCATTATTGATATTGTTAAGTTTATTATGTATCAGGTATTATTATCGATATCGACTTTCGCCCAATCAAATTGATGTTTCATAGAATAACAAATAACATGCTAGATCATTATCAATATTCAAACCTGCGAATTGTCAAAAAAATTCAACGAAATGGGTTCACTCTTATTGAATTATTAGTCACTATTGGGATTATTGCTTTGTTAATCGGGCTTCTGCTGCCGGCCATTCAGGCTGCACGTGAGAGCGCCAGGAAAGCAAAATGTCAGAATCATTTACGACAAATAGGTCTTGGATTGGCAAATTATCTTTCCGGTTCACAGTACTTTCCAAGAGGAAGACAAAGAACCCAAGATGCCCGCTATCTAAATATACCCGGTTTAGACTGTTCCGGGCCGCTTGATCGAGGTTTTTTTGTGCCTATTCTGCCATGGGTTGAACATTCCGAAGAGTTTAACGCGATAAACCACTCGCTTTCAATTTTTAGCATTGATCAAAAAACAGTCCAGGCTGTTTCAATTGAAATCTATGCTTGCCCGAGTGATCCCGACGCCGGCTTACAAAAACAAGGTCATTTGAATGTTCGATTCCCTGATTTCAGCCTTGCTGACGATCAGCAGACCACAGTTGTTGGATCTAGTTACGCTGCATGCCAGGGGTCACTTTATTCAACTGCTTATGAAGATCCTAGAGTCAACTGTCTGATACATCAGAGTATGATCCTTAGGGCCAATGGTTGTATCACAGACTTGCCTAATATTGCTTTGTCGTCCGTCACAGATGGATTGAGTAATACATTAATTGTCGCTGAGAAAGCTTCGACGGTACTCCGGCAAATAAAAGGCCGAACTTTTGATAATTATAGTGATTATTATGGATTTTGGTTCGCAGGCGATATGCTAGATACGGTTTTTTCTGCTGAACGTGGGCCGAATCAGTTTAAAAGATCTGCGCCGGATAGCTTAACGGAAATTGGCTGGACGGCATCTAGTCTCCATCCCGGCGGATTAAATATATTAATGGCAGATGGCTCTGTCAGATTTGTTAAAGAGACTGTAAATGCCATTTCAACTAACGGCAAATATGGTGTTTGGCAAAGCCTGGCCACTCGAAATGGTGGTGAAGTTATTAATGCGGAAGACTATTAATTCCTCAACTCTTGTTCTGTATGGAAAAGAAGGGCATTAATAGCAATCATAAGACTTTTTAATTTTAACATAACGAATGAACCATCTGTCATTTAAAAGACTTCTATTTCCAAGCCATATCACTGACTAAACAAATCCCGCCGCGGTTCCCCAAACAAATCCCTATTCAAAACCGGCCCATTTCCGTTATTTTATGAGAATTGGAAATGAGCATCTAAGATTGACTTACCCTGTGTATGTAAAAAATAATCAACTCTGGGTATTAAAATAGCCGCTTTGAGAAATAGCGTCGTGTCTTTGCCGATTGTCTCAATATCCCCGTAGGTTTTGCTGCCGGTTCATCAAATTGAAGCGATTCGATTTATGCGTTGGTGATTGCATTAATTTCGTAAAGTCTGATTGACGTCAGTATTTTTAAAACGCTGAATTCTCAATGGTTTCTCCACCGTTTCGGGTGGCCAGGCGTTGCCAAACGCCAAACGGCCGGGGCGGTCCGCCGTGCCATGAGTCGATGCTTTCTTTGACAAATCGCACCGAACCATCGCCCATGAGGATATTCAAACCATTGGGATGCTGGCTTGAAGCTGAATTAATCCACGAATCGCCGATATTCGTGATGGGAATCCGTTTGAAAGCGTTCGGCGGATGCTGGGTCACAAAAACAGTTACAAATAGAGACGCGCTTGACCAGATACCTGCGGCACTGCGGCTACCTGGGTCTTCGTTCTGAATTTTACGAACGATGATGGAAGCTGATTTCTCCGCCACAGTCATCGTGTTGCTCAGTCCGTCAGTCACAGAGGCATACGTAATATTTGGCAGATCAGTAATACAGCCATTGGCCATTTGAATGTCATTGGGGAGTGGCTCGCAACTCTTTACTCCATTTAGCGCATATGCACCGCCGCTGGAATGACAGGCTGCATAGCTGGCCCGCCAGCTTTGGTAATATCCGACATCGATATCGCCATACCATGGCTCTTTCATTCCCATTTCCACGAGACGACCGGCGTCAGCATCGCTGGGGCAAGTGAAAATGGAAACAATTGGCATTCGGGCCGTTTGCTGTTCCCAACCGAGCATAGCTAATTGAAAATTGAATTGGTCAAACAAAGGTTTTTGCTCGACAAACGGCAGCAAGGCGATGAAAAAACTGCGATCAATCGGCCCGGAACAGGCAACGGATGGATACATCAGATATCGAGCGTCGCCAGAAAGTGTTCGACCCTGCGGAAAAGTGCCTGTTGTGCCAATGTAATTGGCTAGCCCCAGGCCGATCTGCTTCATATTGTTTTGGCACTTTACGCGCCTTGCCGATTCTCTAGCGGATTGCAACGCTGGAAGCAGCAGCGCGGTGAGTATGCTAATAATGCCGATAGCGACCAGCAATTCAATCAGCGTGAAACCAGATGGATGATTGGATAAATCAGCCTTTTTCGTTACTTTCGCCGAAGAGTGAGTATTTTTCATTCGGAGGTCACAGCAGAATTTATCGTTTTTCGAACAGAGAGTTTATAAAATACGAGTCCGAGGACCAAAAAAGCGACGATAATGGCTATTAGAATCCAGTCAAAACGATTAAAACGTTTGGGTTTTACGGCGGCGATCACATCTGGTAATTGATAATGCGTCAATTGAAACTCACTCATGGGAACTTCCCCGAATTTCCATTCTTTGAACTGGTGCGGGTATTTGCTGTTTTGAGTTTTAAAACTTACGGGAAGTCGAAGGCTATTGTTCATGGAATTGCCGTATTCCACATCAAACTCGGTCGCCAAGCGCAATGGCTCCCCGACATAAATGATCTCGCGAGTGATCGCCCAGTGATTCGTCGTGTCAAAAACAGCCTTAATCTGTTTTAGTGGCGAAGTGTCATCCACCTTAAATGTGGCCTCCAGTAGATTTGCGTTTTTCTGTGAAATAGAGGCATCGATCAGTGTGGCGGAACCATCGTTAATCATGGTTATTAAAGATTTCTGGTACCCCCCGAGCGGGCATCTTGCGACCCGGGCGTAATCAACATCGACCATCTCTCTTTCCATTCGGCTTAATTTGGTTTTGTTGAGCTTCCACTTCTCTTCATTGTCGAAACGACTAATCACGAAAGCGGTCGATTTGTCCACGCAATAAACCGTCAGGCCACTAAAGGTTTTACCATTCATTACTTTGCTGGAACTAATCTCAAACTTTTCAAAGCCATATGAACGACTGAAGGTGACATCAGCTCCCGTTTTTTTACCGTCCTCATCCCATTCAAAGCGGTAACTGCCACGGCATTGATCAAGACTTTCCGATATGAACCTGGCGGCTTCCGGATATTCTTTGAGAACTCGGTTTTTTGTCGCTTCATCGGCCAAGGCATTTTGTAGAGCGCAGATCCATGTGGCCGCAATCATCACGCAACAATACATTGAAACTTGCTTCGATCGAAACAGGCCAATCAGAGAGCTTTCCATGACATTCGCCTCCAGTAAGAAACGGGCGATTCTGAAATTGCGTGACTGAATTAGTATTCAACAATTTGTATTCTATCACCTAGTCCATTAGCCGACAACGTTTCTAGAAGTTGAAAAAATAAAAGGCTTTCGACTTATCAAAAATCTTGCAGTCGTCTCAAAACAAATCCAAGGCCGCATCCCTATTCCAAATCATCCCGAATCGGTTATTTTATATAAAATTGCCTGCAAGTACCCGCCATCAGGCAACCAGACAAACGCCCATAGCCCTCAAACCCCGGTACGCCATTCGATGAAACGCAAGCTAACGCTGCTGGCTACTCTGGCCCTGGCCTCATGGGCCGCACCAATAACCTTTGCCCAGAACATGCCGGAAAATAACCCCGGCCGGGTTGATCTGGTCGCCCAGACCGAAGCCCTCTCGCCCGAGAAGGAAAAAGCCGCCTTCAAGCTGCCGCCCGGCTTTGAAGCCCAGCTCGTCGCCGCTGAGCCCGACGTGCATAAGCCCATGAATCTCGCCTTCGACGACCTCGGCCGACTTTGGGTCACCTCAAGCCTTGAATATCCGTTCCCCGCCCCCGAAGGCCAAACCGGCCGCGATCAGGTGTTGATCTTCAGCGACTTCGCCCCCGATGGTCGGGCCCGCAAGCGACAGGTCTTTGCCGAGGGTCTCAATATCCCCATCGGCCTGCTGCCGCTCACGCCTAACGAAGCCCTCGTTCACTCCATCCCCTGCATCTGGCGGCTCACCGATACCGACGGCGACGGCAAGGCCGATAAAAAAGAAAAAGTTTATGAACAATATGGCCAGCGCGACACCCACGGCATGACCAATGCCTTTACCTGGGGCTACGACGGCTGGATCTACGCCTGTCATGGCTTTAATAACGACTCCACTATCAAAGCCTCCGACGGCTCAACCATCTCCCTCAGCTCAGGCAATACCTACCGCATGCGGGCCGATGGTTCCCACGTCGAACGCCACACCAATGGGCAGGTCAACCCGTTTGGTATCGCTCAGGACCTCTGGGGCAACCTCTTCACCAGCGACTGCCACTCAAAGCCGATCTATCAGCTGCTCAAGGGCTCATACTATCCCAGCTTCGGCAAGCCCCACGACGGCATGGGATTCGGCCCCGGCATGATCAACCACGACCACTATTCCACCGGCATCGCGGGCATCGCCATCGATACCGGCAGCCAGTTCCCTGAAGAATACAGGGGCCGGGCCTGGATCGGTAATGTGGTGACCAGTCGCATCAATCACGACCGCTTCGTGCGCACCGGCGGCACCTTCGACGCCGTGGAACTGCCTGATTTTCTCGTCTCAAACGACCCCTGGTTCCGCCCGGTTGATCTCAAATTCGGCCCCGACGGCGCTCTTTACGTCGCTGATTTTTACAACCGAATCATCGGCCACTATGAAGTGCCACTTCTGCACCCGGGCCGCGACCGCGAACGTGGCCGCATCTGGCGAATCGTTTACACCGGCGATAAAGCCAAAGCCAGCGATTCGGCCAAGACGGATACCATGGCCACCACCGACTGGACCAAGGCCACGCCGGAAGAGCTCATTAAAGCCCTTTCGCACCCCAATATGGTCATTCGTGTCAAGGCCACCAACCAGCTTGCAGCCCGCGGCGGCGAAGCCGTGGTGCCCGCCCTTTCCGCGATAATTGCCAAGCCGATCGGCGAAGAAAACGCCAAACGCCACGCCATGTGGGTGCTTCATCGCATGGGCAAGCTCTCTTCCACCCAGCTGGCCGCCCTCGGGCAAGACCCCGATGCCACCATTCGCACCCACGCCCAGCGCATCCTTGCCGACAAGCCCCATCACTACGACGGCTGGCAAAGCCTGGCCTACAGCGGCCTGAAAGATACTGACGGCATGGTCCGCCGCACCGCCGCCGAATCGCTGGGGCAGGGGCCCCGGGCCGAGCAGGTGGGCCCACTGCTGGCCGCTCTGGCCGATTGCCCGCCTGCCGACACCCATCAGCTTCACGTCATTCGTATGGCCATTCGCGACCACCTGCGCGAGCCCGCCATCCTCTCGGCTGTCAGTAAAAAAGAATGGTCGGCTGATCAGAAGTCAGCATTGGCTGATTGTGCCCTCGGCGCAGGCACCGCTCAGGCGGCCGGCTTTGTCGCCGAATACCTCACCAAACAGGGCAATGGCCCTCGCCGCGATGAAATGGCTGGCTTTGTCGCCCGCTATGGGTCGGATGCTGATCTGGCGGGCATTGTCGGCTGGGGCGAAAAATCGCTGTCGGCGGCTGATCAAATCGCGCTGGCCCGGGCTGTGGCTCAGGGTCGTCAGGCAGGCGGCAAGCCTCCACTGCAAGCCCAGAAAACGTGGACATCAGCCCTAGTGCGCAGCCTGATCAATCAAAACACGCCGCAGGCGGGCAACCAGCTCACGGCAGCAACCGAGCTGGCGGCCTTGATGGGCTTAACCGACCTGGCCGAGCCAATCATCGCCGTTGGCCGCGACGCCGGCCGGGCCGATGCCGTGCGTGTCACGGCCTTGGAATCGGCCACCAAGCTCAGCCGCGATCGTGCAGTGCAGGCTCTCTCAGAATTGATGGCCGACGCCTCCCAGAAGGCGACCATGCGAGACCAGGCTGCGGCGATTCTCGGCAGACTGGGTCAGGCCGATGTTGATAAGGTGCTGGTCGCCCAGATCGCCACCGCGCCCGCCCGGCTTCAGCAGGCCATTGCCGTGGCTCTGGTGCAGCGGCCAGCCGGTGCAGAAACGCTGCTGGCGGCGGTGGAATCAGGCAAGGCCTCGGCCCGCCTGCTGAAAATCCGCCCTGTGGAAAACAAGCTCAAGCAGACGAACCTGCGCGACCGCGATCGCCGCATGACCGCCGCGCTCAAGGGCATTCCTGACGCCGACGACCGGATCACGGCAGCCATTGCTGAACGAAAGTCGTTTATCAATTCGCATCGCGGCAGCGCTGAGGCCGGCCAGGCGATCTTCACGAAAAACTGTGCGACCTGTCATCAGATCGGCACGCAGGGTGCCCGCATCGGCCCCCAGCTCGACGGCGTAGGCGTGCGTGGCGTTGATCGATTGCTGGAAGACATCCTCGACCCGAATCGCAACGTCGATCAGGCGTTTCGCTCCACAACCATCGCCACCAAAGAAGGCCAGGTGCTCACGGGCCTGCTCCTGCGCGACGAAGGGGCCGTGCTCGTGCTGGCCGACAGCCAGGGCCGCGACGTGCGTGTGCCGAAAGGCGAAGTGGCCGAACAGACGGTCAATCCGCTCTCGCCCATGCCGGCCAACTGGGCCGACGCCATGACCCCCGAAGAACTCGCCAATCTCCTTTCCTATCTGCTTGAACAGAAAAAAGTAAAGGCGATTCTGCCGGATCTGAAATAATACGTTTTTCAGGTTCATCACCGCCCGGGCCGATGCACGGCTTTGCCTGCCTCTTTCCCCGGCGGCCCGAATTGCGAACAAAAAAAGGGATCAGCGCGGCCGGTTTGACCACGCTGATCCCTCTCTCTTTGCATTCGCCCCGACGTGCCGTTTGCCGCGTCTGTCAATCACTCTCAGGCAATTCCTTTGGCGCGTCTTCCAGATCCCACATCATCCCCAAAAATTCTCTCTGCTCGCGCATGGCTGGAGCCTTCACCTGGCCACCCCACCACCTGCACGCCTCATGGCTTGTCTGGCATCTGAAAACGACAAATGTTTCCCTGAATGGTTTCTTCATGGTAAACACCCAGCGGTTGGGGCCGATCTTTTTCGGCATAAACTCCCAGCCAAACTCCCATGCCAGCTTTTTCCAAAATCGCATCTGTCTCGGGCGAAATCCCATCGGCTGCTGATCCATCGACTGATCGAAACCTTGACATTCATCGCTCATTGACAGGCTCCTTCTGAAACGCTTTTTATTCAGATGACTCGCCGGCCATTCCGGCCACATTCGGGCAGATCGTTCGAACCAAAAATCGCTCAATCACCAACTTCCGATCACATCACCGCACGCATTTTTTTTATCTCCCGCTGCCTGACTCATCAACCCGACCACGCCTGACGCACACCATCAGTCGGTTTTCTTGATGCAAATCCCTCGTGGGCTTGAAGATCAATCATCAGCCCGGCATGAAGTAGAAACTCACGTTGAGAGATAAAAGCAAAACAATAAGAAGCAATCAAAATGAACTGCAATAACTAGCAAGCTTTAGCCTGAATACAAAAGACAATTCCTAGCCGGTTTTGCCGACATTCTCATATCATACGATGCTGGCTTTGATATGTGACCCATATTTTCATGTCTTTAGACGCATCGACCTGAAAAAAGTTCCCAATTTTTTCGAATCAAAGAATGAGGTGTGCAGAAGTGCGATCTGGCCAAGCCGATGGTCTATCCACTTCAGCCCATACCGGCCAACAGATCCGACGCTATGACCCCGAAGAACTGGCCAATCTGCTCTCGTATCTGCTGGAACAAAAGCATGTCAAAGTCATCCTGCCGGATTTGAAATAATTCTTGGTTGACGTCACCGCCAATTTACAATCACCTCTTTTTGTCGCATGTAAGCTACTGTGATATCTTATCTTAGATTATACTTTTTCTCTTGCTTTCTGTTCGG
>JBILGL010000060.1:0-12966 GCA_044351075.1 Isosphaeraceae bacterium
TAGTTGAGCATGGCGACAAGGTGCAGAAGGGTCAGCCGCTGATGGAACTATTCAGCCCTGACCTTGATAAAGAGCACAAGCGCCTGATTGCCGAGCTGAATGCCTCTAATACACAGATGCTTAACCTGCGTCGGCAATTTGACCTGGCCACCACCAAGCCGCAGGAACGAGAGCAGATCAACAGCCAGCTCAGCGAATCGCGAATCAAGTTTCAATCTGCCCAGGAGCAGCTTGACATTATTAACGAACAGCTTGAAACACTGGTGTTGAAGGCCCCCTGTAATGGCATCGTGACGACGTGGGAAGTGGAAAAGAACTTCATGCGTCGGCCGGTGGAAGTGGGCCAGGAGCTGATTCAAGTGGCGGAAACTTCTGGCGACTGGGTGCTGGAAGTGCAAGTGCCTGATAACGACATGGGCCCGATTCTGGATGCCTTTGAGCAGCTCAAACGAGATATTGCCAGCGGCGCCAAGCCAGCCGGCTCTCAGCTTGGGGCTTATTTCGTGACGATGACGGACCCTGAGCATCGCTACCGGGGCAGCGTGCTTCGGATCAGTGCCAAGGCCGAAACCGCCGAACAGCAGCATGTGGTGAAGATTACGGTGGCCTTCCCGGAGTCAGTCAAGACAGACTTCCTGCGGCGGGTGCGTGAAATGAGGCCAGGCACGGAAGTGCGGGCCCGTATTGAGTGCTATAACGCCAGCCTGGCTTATGTGCTCTTCCGCGACGTCTATCAGGTCTTCTTCGAAACGATCATGTTCCGCTGGCCCTTCCTCAAGAATTGAGTGGGCCGGCCCTTACTGAACAATCTGTCAACACCCAACGTAACAATCATCCGGATAGCAGAGACATAAGAGGAAGGCAAAAAACGATGCGTTCAAAGAAGCTGAACATTCTGGCCCTGGCGACGACACTGATCACGACCGGCCTGCTGGCGACAGCGCAACAACAGCAGACGACACGCGGCCGATCAGCTAGAGAGACCGCCCGACTGGAAGGCGATTCGCTGATTGTGCTGGGCAATATTGACTGGCTGCAGAAGTCGGAAATTGCGGCCCTTCGTGAAGGTGTGCTGGAGAAGCTTGAGCTTCGCGAGGGGATGTTTGTGAAGAAAGGTGGCGTGATCGGCACGCTGCATGCTGAAGCGGCCAAACTTTCCATGGCCAAGGCAAAGATCGCCGCCGAGAGCAAGGGAAATCTGGAACGGGCCAAGGCTTCGGTCAAGCTGGCCGAATCGATCATTGCCCGCGACCTGAACCTGGTTCGCAAAAATGCGATTCCCACGGAAGAAGTGGAAAAGCACCAGGCCGAGCTGCTGGCCGCTGAGGCGGACAAGCTGAGATCTGAAGAAGAAATCAAGCTTAACAAAGCGGAATATGATCTTGCCGCGCGTCTGGTGGAAGAACACACGATTACGGCCCCATTTGACGGCATCATCATTAACGTGATGAAGCGCGACCAGGAATCAGTGCGGGCTAGCGAGCCGGTGGTGACGCTTGGGAACCCGGAAGTTTATCGAGTCACGGCGTTTATTCCGGTGGATTATGCCTATAGTGTCAGAACGGGCCAGGAAGTGCTGATTCGGCCATTTGTAGAGAATGTCGAATTGCCGGTTGAGAAGAAAGTCTATCGCGGCAAGGTGAGCTTCGTGGACCACGAAATTCAGGCGGTGGCTGAAACGGCCACCCGGGTTTTTGTGGAAGTGCCCAATGTGGATAACATGCTTCGCCCGGGGCTTCAGGCTGAAATGACCATTCGCCTGACTCAGCCGGAAGGCAGCAATGCCAAGGCTGCCGCCAACCCCCAGCCACGGCTTCGCTGAGGTGGGCTGAAAGGCAACGAGCAGTGCGAGATGTTTCATACAGAGCAGTCTTTACAATCGTCATCGACTGAATAATCATCTGATTAAGGACGGCTTCGAGTGTCAAGCGCACCGACGATCACACCGATGGCACCGATGGGTCAGGCAGGCGAAACGCTGCGAGTGCGCCTGCGACCTGACCTGATTGTGCGGCCCCAGTTTTACGAAGGCATGACGCACTATGTCGTGAAGGATCCGCTGGGCCTGAAATACTATCGTTTTAAGGCGGAAGAATACTTCCTTTTACAACAGCTTGATGGCAAAACCACGCTGCTGGAAGTAAAAAAGGCCTTTGAGCGGAAGTATCGACCACAGACAATCACTGTGGACGACCTGGTGCGATTCTGCTCACAACTGCATGAAGCGGGCGTGGCTCAGATCGACACACCGGAGCAGACGGAAGTCTTTGTCAAACGCCGGCGGAAGCGGATCTGGAAAAAGGTCCGTGGCGCACTTGCCAACATCCTTTACATCAAGATTCCGATCATTGACCCGGAACGCCTGCTGACATGGATGTATCCCTACTTCCGCTGGATGTTTACGCCCTATTTCGTGATCTTCAGTATCATGCTGATGCTTTCAGCCGCCACGATGGTGATCAGCGACTGGGCCAACTTCCAGGAACGGCTGCCGACATTTCAGTCGTTTTTTAATACGCGAACCATTATCTACTTCTGGTGTAGCCTGGCGGTGGTGAAGATCATCCATGAGTTTGGCCACGGGCTTACGGCCAAGCATTTTGGTGGTGAAGTGCATGAAATGGGGGCACTTTTATTATGCCTGACGCCTGCACTCTACTGCGATGTGACGGATAGCTGGCTATTGCCAAACAAATGGCACAGGATATGGATTTCGGCGGCGGGGATCTTTGTCGAATGTTTTCTCGCCTCGCTGGCAACATTCGCGTGGTTTTACAGTAACCCGGGTCTGTTTAACAGCCTGATGCTGGCCACGATGTTTCTCTGCTCGGTGAATACCGTTATGTTTAACGCCAATCCGCTGATGCGTTATGACGGTTATTATGTGCTTTCGGACTTCCTTGAAATCCCGAACCTGCGTGTCAAAGCCAATCAGTTTTTCAGCTATGCCTTTCAGGAAAAGGTGCTTGGTCTGGAAGTTCCGGTGCAGTCGTATATGCCACGCACCCGGCGATGGCTCTTTTTGACCTATGCGATCACCAGCTTTCTTTACCGCTGGTTTGTGACACTTTCGATTCTCTTTTTCCTCAATCGCCTGCTGAAGCCTTACAAGGTTTACTCGATTGGCATGTTCTTCGCCTTGTGGGGTATGATTCCGCTGGTGGTCATGCCGTTTTACCAAATCATCAAATTCTGCCGTACTCCGGGAAGGTTTAGAAAAGTGAAAAAAGTCCGCGCCACAGCCTTCGCCGTTTCAACTATTGCGATTCTCACGGCGATTCTCATGATCCCCACGCCATTGCGAGTCAAAGGCACGTTTGTCATTGCCCCGGCCGACCCAGCCCGAATTTATGCCCACACGCAGGGCAGGCTGGTTTCTCTGGCTGTGCGTGATGGAGCGATGGTCAAGAAAGGCGACCTGATCGCCCAGCTTTCAAACCCCGATAAACTGAGGGAACGCTCATCGCTGCAACAGGAGCTTGAGATTAATCGGGTCAAGGCTGCCTATTTCAGCCGGTCCAAAGACCTCGAAGGCCGCCGGCTGGCTCGCCAGCACTCCACACTGGCCGACGAGCTTGAGCCAGTCGTTTCACGCATAAACAATCAGATTGCCAGCCTCTATCTTGTGGCAGAGCGTGACGGCCAGGTGATCGGCGTGCCAAAGAAAGAAACAACTGGCCAGTGGATTCGCCCGGACAAAATGTTCTGCGAAATTGGCGACCCGAAAAAGGTGCAGGCTCAGGTGATTATTGACCAGGGCGACATTGACCTTTTACAAGTTGACAACCGTGCCTGGATTAAGGTTTATGGTGTTGCAGAACGCACTTACACCAGTAAGGTCAAAGAGATTGCCTCGCGCAACCGCGACGAAATTCCGACCGAGCTTTCACATGTGGCCGGTGGCGAAATTGCGGCTGAGCAGGATAAGCTGACAGGCAAGATCAAGCCGCTTTCGGCAGCCTATGAAGTGATTTTGCCAATTGAAAACGACGACCTTTCGCTGCACATTGGCCAGCGAGGATTTGCCAAGATCGACGGCGGCCATTCCACGCTTGCCTGGTATCTCTGGCGCACACTGACGAAGACTTTCCACTTCGCCCTGTAAATTGCATTTCAGTCTGACAAAGACCAAAGCCGAAGGCTACATCATCAGAAGTGGCCTTCGGCGTTATTTTTTACTTTTCAATTACCGTGGTTGGTCTATCAGAAATGTATTATTCCCGGTTTTTTTGTGCAGTGAGAGACTTTTTGGAATGGGCAATCAAGACCCCCATCGCTGTGCCGGCGGCAATCCAGAGCAGGCCTGAACCGGTCAGAGCGGCGAGCAAAATCACTGGTGCCAGAATCATGATTCCCAGCCGCCATGGCTTTAGCTGAAAGCTCAGCATTGTCATCATTTTGATGATCCGCAGGCCATCACGCAGGGCTCGCAGCTTCGACGCCGTGCCCGCCGCCCTGGGAAGGTAAGAGACAGGTTTTTCAACCACTCGCCATCCGCCGCCAACGGCCTTGCAGGCGATTTCGGTTTCGATTTCAAAGCCATGAGACCTGAGGCGAACGCCTTTGAGAAAACTCTGCCCGAAGAGCCGATAGCCGGAGAGCAGATCGCCGCCCGAGAGGCCCATTAAAAGCCAGAAGGCAGAGCGAATCAGCTTATTGCCAAGGCCACGCACGGGGCTCATTGCCCCCAGCTCAGCCACGGGCACACGGGCCCCGACCGTCATATCAGCCTGGTCGTCAAAAATGGGCTGGAGCAGCTCGAAAACGGCTGAGGCTGGATAGGTGCCGTCGGCGTCGGTCATGATGACGACGTCTCGATCCGCCAGCTCACTGAAAATGGCCCTGACAACATATCCCTTGCCCTGGCGTGCAACGGGAATGACCCGGGCCCCGAACTTGCGGGCAATATCGGCTGAGCCATCTGTAGAATTGTTGTCGAAGACGTAAATATCGGCCTGGGGCAGCGTCTCTTCCCACTGCTGAAGCACTTGGGGAAGGGCAGGGGCCTCGTTATAGCAGGGCAGAGCCACCGCCAAACGGTATCGGTCGGGAATTTTCGGCGACTGGGCGTTCATCGGGTGTTCTGGAGAGGCCCTATGCTGATTGAAGTGAGAGATCAGATCGCAGACTTGAGCGACTTGACGTAAGCTCTGACTGATTCAACAATTGCAGACATCTCTGACCCGGCCTGTGCCGCTGAATCGACTCGTCGCACAATGGCACTGCCCACAATCAGCCCGTCGGCCACTGGCGAAAGCAGCCGCACATGCTCTGGCTCAGAGATGCCAAAACCGATGCAAATGGGCAGATCTGTCTGGGCACGCAGCCAGGCAACATTATCGGCAAGGTCGGGCGGCAGCTCCCGTCGCTCGCCGGTGATGCCTGCCACTGAAACGTAGTAAATAAAGCCTGTGGTTGATTTTGCAATCGCCAGGGCACGCTCCCGCGGGGTGGTCGGCGTGATGAGCTGAATCAGCTTGAGGCCACGTGCCGTTGCCTTTTCCAGCAGCGAGCCGGCCTCTTCAACGGGCAGGTCGGGCACGATCAGGCCGTCCACACCGGCCGCACGGGCTTCGTCCAGATATTTCTCCACACCAATCCGGTGCACAATGGCAAAGCTGAGCATGGTGACAAACGGAGCATCAACAGGCTTGGTGCTGCTTCGCAATGAGCTGAGCCGGCTTAAGATCTGGTCAACATGAATCCCTTTGACGAGTGCCCGATTGTAGCTGGCGGCAATCACCGGGCCATCGGCAATGGGGTCTGAGTAGGGGATGCCGATTTCAAACATATCGGCCAGACCATTGTCGGAGAGGTCCTGAATAATGGCGGCGGTTGACGCGAGGTCGGGGTCGCCGGCGGTGAGGAATGGCATGAAAGCCGTACGGTTTTCGGATTTGAGCCGGGCGAAGAGGGTGTCGATGCGATTCATGCGTTCTCTGACAGCGTTGAATTGGGGTGTTGATCTGGATCGATTAATCGACGAAAGAGATTAAATTGGCCTGACCTTTTGATGAAGCCAGCCGAGAAGATCATCCTTATTCCATCTTCCGGCTGCAACATTCAAGATGGCATTTTCTTCGTCATCTACTTCGTAAGGAAGAGTGTAGCCATTGAGCCGAAGAAAAAGTTCCATTACATGATGCCCAGTTCGCTTGTTTCCATCGACAAAAGGGTGATTTGATACGATGGCAAAGCATAGAATCGCAGCTTTTTCGATCAGGGTCGGATAAAGCTCGATCTGATCAAATGTTTGTCTTGGCAGAAACAAAGCTGATTCCAGGCGATTACGATCCCTTATGCCAAAGCTGCCACCGAATCTCTCGATAATGCGTTCATGGATGATGATCACCTCTTCAATAGTGAGATAAACAACTTCACTCATGTTGCCAATCTTCTATAAAGCTCAGACTTCTCATTCATGATCTCTTCGCTGATTCGCAGGAGCTGATCCCGTCTTCCAGGTAGGGCTGAACGGATTATCTCGCTCACGATTTCGTTGATCGTTTTGCCTGAGGCACGCGCAAGCTCTTCAAGGCTTTTGTTTTCGGCTTCGCTCAGATCGATTTCAAATGAAATGGACATCGAAAACTCCTGGTTCTCACATCTGCTCGCCGCGCAGGCGGGCAATTTCATAGGCATCCTTATCGCCGCGGCCTGATACACAGATCACCAGCCGGTGGTCTGGTGTCAGCCGTTTCGCCTCAATCATCGCCTGGCCTACGGCATGGCTGGTTTCAAGGGCAGGCAGAATGCCCTCCAGCCGGGCGAGCGTATGATACGCCTCAAGTGCGGCTTTGTCGGTGATCGACTCATATCGTACCCGGCCCGTATCTTTCCAATAGGAATGTTCAGGACCAACGCCCGGATAATCAAGACCCGCCGAAATCGAATGCACGTCTGATGTCTGTCCTTCATCATCCTGCAAAACATAGCTCAGGCTGCCATGCAGCACACCCGGCCGGCCTTGTGTCAGGCTTGAGGCATGATCGCCAGAGAGTGGCCCACGGCCGCCTGCTTCTGCCCCCACCAGCTCGACCGACTGATCAGGCACAAACGCATAAAACATGCCCGCCGCATTTGATCCGCCGCCGACACAGGCCACGACACAATCAGGCAGAGAGCCAAAACGCTCCAGAAACTGGGCACGCGTCTCTTTGCCGATCACCGACTGAAAATCACGCACGATCATCGGAAACGGATGCGGGCCGACCACCGAACCGATCGTATAATGTGTCCAGCTCGAGCTGCCCATCCAGTCTCGCATGGCTTCGTTTGTGGCGTCACGCAGGGTTCGGCTGCCGCTTGTGACTGGCACTACCTGAGCCCCCATCGTGCGCATGTTAAAGACGTTGAGCTTCTGGCGGCGTATGTCTTCCTCGCCCATATAGACCATGCATTCCAGGCCGAAGAGAGCACAGGCCGTGGCCGTGGCCACACCGTGCTGGCCTGCGCCTGTTTCGGCAATCACGCGAGTCTTGCCCATGCGTTTGGCCATCAGGCACTGGCCGATGGCATTATTAATTTTATGTGCGCCGGTATGGTTCAGATCTTCTCGCTTGAGATAAATCTGAGCCCCGCCGATCTGCTTTGTCAGCCGGGCGGCATGCGTCAGGCAACTGGGCCGGCCGACATAGTCGCGGAGGTAGCCCTCGATCTCAGCCCAGAATGTCGGGTCGTTTTTGAGCTGAAGATATTCGGCTTCGAAGCGGTTGAGGGCGTCAATCAGCGTTTCCGGCACATATCGACCGCCAAAAGGGCCAAAGCGGCCAAGGGCGTCGGGAAGCTGGGTGCTGGCGTGAAGTTTGGTCTCGGCGACGGACATGCGAATCAATATCCTGATATTTTCTGATTTCAGGCTCTGGGGCGGATCAGACTGAGTCTGACTCCGGCGAATGACTTAATCTTATTTTCCGAACCGGCGGCCGATTGGTCAATCAAATTACGCGAGGGAAGTCAGAAAAATCGGTCAGAATCGTATGATTTGGGTGAATTCACCGACCGTTATGATTTTGGGATCTTTTTCGACTTGCCTGAAAGTCGAATTTCCTTATCGATAACGGTGGTTTTTTCAATGACAATTAAACGTTTTTCAAGCCTTGGGCTGATTTTTAATTTCAATGTCGGTATTTCTTTTGTGTCAACCCACTCGGCCACTTTTCCATTCTGATTGATTGCATCTTCAATAATCTGCTGGAACCGGCTGATGCCCACCGGCAAAGCCCCAGCCTGAATCTGCTCGAATCCGATCTGAATTTCATTTGAGGCAAGCACTTCCGGCTTAATGGCGATGGAAACCACTGATTCCAGCGGCTTGCCTCGCCAGCGAAATGCAATTCGAATGCGCTCCATTTCGAATTTCAGACGCAGGTCTGAAAGCTCGGGCGGCACCTCGGGGAACCGGCTTTGCAGCGGATTTTCCGCCAGCCAGGCATTGACCGTCTCTTCAGTGAGTCGAAAGGCCCACTCGGGGTCATTGGCCAGATCATTCCGCAACTGCATGAAATCCTGAACGAGCGATTCAGCCTTTTCATGCACCTGGGCTGACGATGTCACACTCTCATTTTCAATAATCACCGCATAAAATTCGGGCGGCTTCTGCGCCAGATATTTCAGGCCATAAAACACACTGACCAGCAGAAAAACAACCGCCGCAAGCCCGAATAATATGATTTTGACAAACTTCGGGCTCATGATTGAAATTCCATTTTCAATGACTTGTAACGGCAATTGAAATGATTGTTATTTGGGCGCTGGGAAGTCAGCCAGAATCTTGGCGGCATCGCCTTCGTTGGTTGATTTGTAGGCATGCCTGCCAATGATCTTGCCATCGCGGGCGGTGACGATCGTGACATGATCATCGCGATTGATATTCCAGGCCGCCGGGCCAAACGGATCGCCAGGCCACACGGCATATGTGGTCATGGCAAGCTTGAGCGATTGCTGCACGCGCGGAAGATGCTCCTTGAAGCGGTCCACCTCATTATTTGAAAGCCAGACAGCGACAATCCGGCCATCCGAAATGCCATCTTTTACTTTTATGTCAAGTTCTCGCAACAGTCGGGCAATCGGCCTGTCCCAATGCTCCGCCTGAATAAAAAAGTAAATCGTCGGATTCTTGCCTCTAGCCTGAGCCAGCTCCGCCTTCTCGCCGACCTGATCGCCCACACAGACGACTGATTCCAGCTTGCTCACCGCCTGCCTGGACGGTTCATCGGCATGGCCAGCTCCAGACATCAGCAAGAGCAAACCTGTTATCGCAAGACTTCCGACAAAACGGCAGATGATTCTATTCATGATGCGTCTCTCCAGTATTTGTAGTACGTCTGATCTGTATCAGCTTCTCCAACCGTGCTCCAAGCTCGCCCCAGGGCTGGGCTGAATCCTGACAATAATTCTGGACGATCGGTTCGTCAAAAGCCAGTGGCCGCCCTTTTTCATCAATCTGGACAAATTGCATGATTGCATCCATCCATGGCTCGTTTTGGCCTCGAAGAGGCGAGCCATAGAGGCCGACAACGACTTGAGCGGACCGCAGGAAGAGCACCCGGCCACGGATCTGGACGACTTCGCCGATCGGCACTGGGCGAAGGCAGCGGAGGTCGAGCACACGCTTGAGCACCAGATTAGCAGAATCGCCGATGGCCCGATAGCCAGTGGAATAAGCCGCCTCAAGGGCCAATGCCACAAGGCTGCCGGCATAAAGTGTGCCGTGGTGATTGGCCTCACGCGGGAGGATCAATCGATGGGTGAGCGTTTCCTGATTGATTGACATTTTCGACGTCTCAGACAATCTGAACGGGCTTAAAACAGGCTTCAGCGTTGCCGAAATCAGCCAGATGGTCAAGGGGAAACACGGTGAGATGCAACAATCAGCTTGAATGGAATCACTTATTCAGAAGGGCCAAGGTCGTCTCTGGCAATCTGTCGGCCGTAACGCACCATGATGAAATCCCAGAAGCGTGGGCTGATGCGGGCCAACTGGGCGATCATCCACGGATTCCACGTCGGGTAATACAAAGCTTTCGGCTGATGCCGAACGATCCCCCGCACAATTCCGGCCACGACTTTTTCAGTTGGTTCGGCGTGGCGGCCTTTCTGGCTGGCGTTGCCCTGACCCGCCGTCTGTCGAAATTCGGAAACAGTCTGCCCAGGGCAAGCGGCCCAGACGGATACGCCCGAGCCGACAAGCTCATAGTGAATGCTTTTGACAAGCCCATTCACGGCATGCTTTGCGGCGACGTAAGCCGCCGAATAGGGCAGGCCGACTTCACCCAGAATTGACGACACCTGCACAATCTGGCCATAGCCACGCGGTTTCATGTCGCGAATGGCCCGGGCGGTAAGGTCAGCAAGTGCCTCGAAATCAACGGCAAATATCGAACGAATTTTCTCGGGGCTCATCGTTTCAAATGGCCCATAAGCCCCCAACCCGGCGTTATTCACGACTAAATCAAGCCGGGGCAGCATCGCCAGAGCAAATTCAAAAAGAGCAGCCCGATCTGTTTCGCTGGAAAGATCGGCCGGAAAAACATGGATACGGCCGGGCGGCAAGCTGGCTTCAAGCTCCTGCAATCGATCAGCCCGCCGGGCAGTCACGACAACTGAAAGATTTTTCAGCGCAGGGTGGCTGACTAGCTGCCTGACCAGCTCCCGGCCTATGCCTGCGCTGGCTCCGGTGATGATCGCTCCGGTGATTTCAGGTCGGGGCATAGCCGTTTACCATGACTAATTGTCAGATGACTAACGACAATTTTTTGAGGCAATTTGATTCAGACTATCGGCTGCGTGCTGTGGAGTCGGCCTGGGCCGTTTCCTGCCGCATGCGTGGTCTGCCTGTAGAATAATCAGCAATTTTGGCCTGATCAACAACTTTGGGGAAATATTCGCGATATTCACGCGGGATTTCGGCATCGCGGCTGACGACATCAACCGCCCAGACGGGATACTGGGCCACGAGTCGCCCCATGAGCGAGACAAACCAGCCGGCTTCCTGTACCTGTTGTTCAAGCACTTTTTCCAGTATTGGCCGGACTGTTTTCGCCAGTGCCCGCCAGCCTTTGGAATCAACTTTGACAAACGCCTCAACTTCGTGCTGAATCACCGGCTGTTCGTTAGCGGCCTGAGGCTTGAAATAATCGGATCGAACCAGCAGTACGATTCGGCCTTCGAGCTTCGACTGACTCTTGGGCCTTACATGCAGCAGATTACAGTAAAGGGCATGGAGCTTGCTTGATCGGTAAACAAATTCCCAATTGGCCGTGGTGCCCTGACCATCGTCGCCATAATACTGGTTCGCACCCAGGTGCTGAAGCTTGACCGGGGCCTTGCTCAGATCTTTCCAGAGCGAAAGCGTGAGGGCAGGCTCATTGAGCAGGGCGAGGTATAAATTGGGGTCGCAGGGGAAGGCTTCAGGCTTGCCCTGACGGTGAATAGTGAAAGTCTCAATGACTTCACGCACTTCCTCGCGGCGCTCTGGGGCGACCTGATCCATCGGTAAGAGTTCGGCGGCGGGCTTCCGCGAAGCAGCCGACGCTAAGCCGCCAGATGCTATCAAACCGGCCAGACCCAAGCCCATCTGCCGACGCGACCACCCAGCCTGAATCGACTTGCCCGCTCTGTTTTCAGCCGAATGATCCATGGTCTATCGCCCCCGCATCCTGCAATGGATTTTCGTTCGCTGGCCAGCTCCACCGGTCAGACATCGCACCTAATCATCGGCGCGAACAAATGTGAATAATGAGCAAAATTGGTAATTTAA
The DNA here is from genome assembly GCA_044351075.1 of Isosphaeraceae bacterium. Classification (GTDB taxonomy): domain Bacteria; phylum Planctomycetota; class Planctomycetia; order Isosphaerales; family Isosphaeraceae; genus QWQI01. The sequence goes on from JBILGL010000060.1 coordinate 11,762, forward strand.
GCATTTTGGTTATTCTGGGAATTTTTGCGGGTTTTAACGATCATAATCATTCTATTGGTGCTGCGGGGTATTGCCATGGGGTGATGTTAGCGGCAAGATAGGGCGATCAGACATTTCGGCTGAAGGCAAAATGAAGACGAGACGGACACGGCAACAGATGAGCTCTGAAGATTCAGGGAGTGCGGAAAAACTGCCTGCGATACTGGGCGGGTGGACGGCTCTGGCGGCCATTGTGGGCTCGGTGATTGGCTCGGGCATTTTTCTGGTGCCCGCCAGGGTGGCCAGTGGCGTGCCATTTGTTGGTGGCATTGTGCTGGTCTGGCTGGTGGGTGGGCTTTTCAGCGCGGCGGGTGCACTGACACTGGCTGAGCTGGGGGCGATGATGCCGCGGGCGGGTGGGCCTTATGAGTATTTGAAGCGGGGCTTCGGGCCGCTGTGGGGCTTTCTTTTCAGCTGGGCCGAATTCTGGGTGGTGCGAACTGGGTCGATGGCGACGCTGGCCGCAGCATTTGCGCGATATTTCAGCCAGCTGGTGCCGGCTCCGGGAGGGATGGACCCACGATGGTGGCAGACGATTGTCGCCGTTATGGCCATGGCGTTTGTCGGTGCGATTAATGTCAGAGGCACGAAATATGGCGGCAGGTTGCAGGTGGCAGGCACTTTTCTGAAGGTAACGGCCCTGCTGACGATGATCATTCTGCCGATTGCACTTTCAAAAGGAACGATTGCCAACTGGAGCCCGCTGGGGCCTGACGCCAGCCATACGATGAGCTTTGCCGGCTTTCTGGCGGCGATTGTAGCGGTCTTGTGGGCATATGACGGCTGGGTGAATGTCACGCCGCTGGCTGAAGAGCTGACAAATCCGCAGAAGCAATTGCCCCGGGCACTGGCTGGCGGAGTGGCGATTTTGATTTTTCTCTATCTGGGCACCACGCTGGCGTATCATGCCGTGCTGCCGCTGGATTCGATTCGTCAGGCCAGTACGGATAAAGGCTCGCCGAAGGTGGTGGCGGCAGAATTCTGGCAAGTGCTGGTCGGCCCACCGGGGCTGATCATCATTTCCTTAATAGTAATGGCTTCGACGCTGATTTCGCTGAACGGCAATGCCCTGACCGGCCCCCGGGCCTATTATGCAGTGGCCCGCGACGGCTATGCCCCGAAATGGATGGAAAGGCTCAACCCACGCACAGGCACGCCTTCAGCAT
>JBILGL010000476.1:0-3916 GCA_044351075.1 Isosphaeraceae bacterium
GGCGGGTGATCGCTCAGGGCGGTGTGAATTTCGGCCCTGACCGCGAAGCTGTGACCGACATCAATGGCAAAATTGTGTTAACCGACGGCCTGATTGTGCGCGTGGGTAAGCGGAAGATAGGCCGAGCTCGAATCTGATACTGCTGAATTACTAAAAAGCAGCGTTTTGCCGCAGCACAAAGCGGCAAAGCGTAAAAATCTGTCATGTGCCAGCGTTAAACGCAGGCGATGGCCATGAAAGCTTATATAATCGTTAAACATTAACGAAATCAAGTGATTACACTTGCCTGAATCGGTATATTGATAAGAAAGAGCGCCTGAGCGGCGATGTGCGACACTTGTGAAAAAAACAAGGGGGATGATCATCATGAAGCAGTATCGAGCCCGAAATTTGATTTTAATGGCAGTGACCGGTCTGATGCTATTAACGCTGAACTCAGCCATGGCACAGGAGAAGAAGAGCACGACCGGTAGCCAATGGTCGGCTGCTCAAATGCCCATCGCTCAGATTTCAGAAGCCTTTACAGCGGCTTACAACAAGGGCGATGTGAAGGCCATCAGGGGCTTTTTTGCACCTGATGCCCGGCTGATCACCATTGACGGTGATGTGCTGGATGGTGCTGAGGAGATTGCTGATTTATTCGCGGCCGGATTTGATTCCAACCCCGGTGTTTCAATGAAGAATGAGACACGCTCAATTCGTCTGATTGGTGAGAGCGTGGCGATTGAAAGCGGATTCACTGAGACGACCACACCGGCCGACAAAAAGCCGGACACAGTGGCTTATCACACGATTCATGTGAAGCGAAACGGCCAATGGAAGATCTTTGACGTGATTGAGGCTGAGCCTGCCCGGATCGCAGGGACTGTGGAACACGCCGAAAAGCTGGCAGAGCTTGATTTTCTGGTGGGCGAATGGCTGGAGGAAGCTGAGGGTGGGCTGGTGCATCATCGGGCCAGATGGTCGGCCAATCATACCTATCTGCTGATTGATTATCAGCTTGAGCAGGATAAGAAGCTGGTGACGATTGCCACCCAGCGCATCGGTTGGGACGCCAAAAACAAGGCGATTCGCTCATGGCTTTTTGAAGAGGACGGCGGCCATGGCAGCGGCCTCTGGGTGAAGTCAGCCACGGGCGATGAATGGCTGATCAAAAGCGAAGCTGTGCTGGCTGATGGCCGCCAGGTGAGCCTCTCTTCCCGACTGACTCGAACGGCGACTGACCGCATTGTGATCAGCGGCTATGACCGAACGGCTGAAGGCAAATCCATTCCCGACATGCCTGCCAGAGGATTAACGAAAAAGCCACCAGCCCCGGCCACGAAAAAAGCGACGCGATAAAGCGGGTCAAAATCGACCGACTGGTTTCTGATACAGCAGCATACGAAACACAATTACAATTCAGGTGAATACGATGAGACGATCAACGAAGGCTTTGCTGATTGGTATTTTGTCGCTCCAGATGGCCTCACCAGCCACATTTGCATTTCATGGTGGCGGCGGATTCAGGGGCGGCGGCGGTGGGGGATTCAGAGGCGGTGGTGGTGGCGGATTCTCCCGGCCAAGTTTTGGTGGCGGTGGGGGCGCGGTTTCCCGGCCAAGCATGGGCGGCGGTAGCTTCAGACCATCATCGGGCGGATCAGGTTTTCGACCATCTGGCGGTGAGATTGGTCGCGGCGGTGAGATTGGTCGCGGCGGTGAGATTGGTCGTGGCGGAGAGATTGGTCGGGGTGGTGAGATTGGTCGCGGCGGTGAGATTGGTCGCGGCGGTGAGATTGGTCGGGGGGGCATTGGCGGGGAGGGCGGCTTGAATCGGACGGGCGATTTCCACCCGAATTTTGGCCAGAAGCCGCCATGGGAATCGGGCGGGGCAGGGCGAAATATCAATAACTCGACTCGAAACCCCATTAATAATGCCAATAATCGTGGCAATATTAATAACAATATCGGTAACCGAAATATCAATAACATCGGTAATCGTACGAATTTCAATAATATTAACAATCGCGGAATTGTTAATAACAACCGCAATTTCAACAATTACAATTTCAATAATCGGCCCGGTAATTGGGGTTATCACCCCGGATCAGGCTATCGGCCCGGCTACTGGGGCAATCACGGCAATTGGTACAACGGCTATTGGGGCTGGCACCGGCCGATGATCAATAATTTTTATGGTGGTGGTGGCTGGGGCTGGGGCGGCGGTGGATGGGGCTGGGGTTTTGGCACAGGGCTGCTTTTCGGCGGTCTTGGCGGCTGGGCCCTGGGCTCAAGTATGTGGAACTGGGGCTACATGCCTTACAGTAACCCGTATTACATGCCTTCGAATACGGTTGTGGTGACTCAGCCGGTCTATCAAGATGGTGCGACAGACCCGACATACACCCCCGGCAATTACAATTACAGCCAACCGCTCAACACAGAGGCCCCGACGCCTGATCAGAATGTGTCGGATGCGGCCCTGAATACTTTTGACCAGGCCCGCCAGGACTTTATCGCCGGCAACTACCCGCAGGCACAAAGTGGCGTGGAAAAAGCCATCAGCCAATTGCCAAACGACGCTGTTCTGCATGAATTTCGTGCCCTTTGCCAATTTGCACAGGGGCAATTCGCAGAAGCCGCAGCGACAATCTATCCTGTGCTCTCGATTCAGCCGGGGATGGACTGGACAACCCTTTCCGGCCTTTACACCGATGTGAATCAATACACAGCACAGCTGCGTGCGCTTGAAAACGCCCGGGATGCAAACCCTGACAATGCCGCGAATCACTTCCTGCTGGCTTATTTCTATCAGGCGATGGGCTATAAGGATCAGGCCGTAACAGAGCTTGAGCAGGTGGTGAAGCTTCAGCCGAACGACACCCTTTCGGCCGGACTGATCAAGGCGATTAAGCAATCTGATTCGGCAACAGCTTCTGGGAATAGTCAACCTGCTGCTGCCCCGCAGCCGGAAGGCGAAAAACCGGCCGAAGCCAGCCCGCCACCAACAGTGAAGCCTGCCAATCCGGTGGCGGCCAGCGTGCTTGCCGGCACATTCACTGCCAAGCCTGACGACAGCCGTAATATCTCACTGAGCTTTGAGCCCGAGTCAAAATTCAAGTGGTCTTTTACGCAGTCTGGCGGTCAAAATAATACATTTACCGGCACCTACACCTATGCCGATGGCATTTTGACGCTGGTTTCCAATCAAAACGGGCAGGTGATGGTCGGCAAGCTCGACCAGAAGGGCGATAACCAGTTTCTCTTCCAGCTCACGGCTGCCGGCCCCGGAGATCCCGGTCTGCTCTTCTCGAAATAATATTTCGAGGTGAAATTGAATGACAAACAAAGGGCGATTTCAATTTGAAGTCGCCCTTTTTTATTTTAATTGACTGATGATAGACAGATAGTGTTGCAAAAGGCTGCTCATGGTGGCATCCCACGTCTGAGATACGGCGTATTGGCGGGCGGATGTGCCAAGAAGGCTTGCCTGAACCTGATTTTCCGACCAGCTTTGCAGCTCTTTGACCATGGCTGAGGGGGGGGCGTCAGGCGAGAGAAGAATGCCGGTTTTTTCATGCTGAATGACATCCACCGGGCCACCCTCTGCCAAAGCCACCACGGGCAGGCCGCTGGCCATGGCTTCGAGAATCACGTTGCCGAATGTCTCTGTGCGGCTGGCAAAGGCGAAGCAATTCATGGCGGAATAGCAATCAGCCAGGGCGACGCCGGTCTTGTATCCGGTAAAGTGAACACGAGATGCAATTTCAGGGCTCTGATTTAATTTCATTTCAAGCGATTTCCGGCTGGGCCCATCACCCACAATGAAAAGATGATCGGCTGGTTTCAGCCTCAAAAAATCCTGAAAAACCTGCTCAAGATATTCAGCATTTTTCTCGGGTGCCAGTCGGCCGCAATGGCCGACGACAAATGCTTC
>JBILGL010000061.1:0-12831 GCA_044351075.1 Isosphaeraceae bacterium
TGATCTTTACCGCGTTCTGGGCTGGGCGGCCGGTTACTACGCCGAAGCGTTTAACTCGCCTGGCGAGTGGCAGGAATATGTCGCCGCACGCGGCATTTCACCGGAAGCTGTCAATCGGTTTGGGCTTGGTTATGCCCCGGCTGATTCGAATCTGATCAAGCGGCAGGCCAGGGCCATGGGCTACAGCGATACGCTTCTTGAGGCGGCCGGGATCCTGGCTTCTGTGGAAGGGCGAACCTACGACCGCTTTCATGATCGGCTGATGTTCCCGATCCACGATCTCACGGGCCGCGTGGTTGGCTTTGGCGGCCGCGTGCTGCCCGAGCGGGACCGGACTTTGGCCGAGCAGGGCAAGCGGGTTGGCAAATACGTCAATTCGCCGGAAACGACGATCTTCCAGAAGCGAAAGCTGCTTTATGCGGCCGATAAGGCCCGCGATGCGGCCCGCGTGGCCAAGCAGGTGATCGTGATGGAAGGCTATACGGATGTCATGGCAGCCCATCAGGCGGGCATCTGTAATGTGGTCGGCACACTGGGCACAGCTCTTGGCACAGAGCATATTCCGGCCCTTCGGCAATTGGCCGACAAGATCATTCTGGTGTTTGATGGTGACGAAGCTGGCCTGAAGGCAGCAGAGCGAGGTCTTGAGATCTTTCTGGGTCAACCGGTTGAGCTGGCCCTGGTGGCACTGCCTGACGGGCTTGACCCGTGTGATTTTTTGCAGCGTGAGGGGGGCGAGGCGTTTGCACAGATGATCAGCCGCGCCAGTGATCCACTTCAGTTTGCAATTGACCGGGCGGAAGCGAAATTTGACATGCAGAACCCGGAGCAGGCCAGGCAAGCAGCGGATTGGGTGTTGTCGATTTTTTCCCGCCTGCCGGTTCAAAATAACGGCGGAATGGATTTAAAAATCAGCATGGCACTTGACAGATTGGCTTTTCGCCTGAAAATTCCTACAGGACAACTTCAGCGAACATTCGCTGGCTATCGCAGGGAAGCGACGAAACGAAGCCGGTCACCGAAACCAGTTATTGAATCATCGCCCACCACAGCACCTGTTGATTCGCCCGAACCACTTGAACGTGAATTTGTCGAGCTCCTTCTGAATTTTCCGGAACTTGTCGGCCAGGTCTGTCAATCAGTTCTGGCCAGTGAATTGAAACATCCGACATTACGAATGATCACCCAGGTTTTGTACGATTCGCACCGCAACGGCGAGCTTCCCGAATTTGGTCGGGTTTCTGAGAAGTTTTCGTCGGATGGCATGTCGATGGCTGCCGGGCTGGTTGGTTCGATCGAACGCGGCCCGCTGCCTGATGGTGTGGTGCCTGCTGATGGACATTTGCGAATGATCGGCGTGGTTCAGAAATTTGCCCGCCGGGCCGTGAAGGAGAGGGTGGCCGAGCTGAAACTAGCCCTGTCGGAAGTTAATCCGGCGGATGACCCTGAAACATACAACGCACTGACTCATGAACTACGTCGATTGCTGGCTCGTGGCCTGCCCACCATCGTGCCGCCAGTCGTAACCCAGAATTAAGACACTCTACTGTTTTGCCTTTTCAAGCATCGAGGAGATTCCGCAATGGAAAAACTGGATCCGGTCGTCAAAATGCTCCTGGACAAGGGCAAGCGGCGTGGCTTCCTGACCTATGAAGAGGTCAACGAAATGCTGCCGGACGACTTTTCCAGCCCTGAACGGCTTCAGCTGGTGCATGATACGCTCGAAGAAATCGGTATCGAGCTGATCAACGAAGATGAAGTCGAGGGCCGGTCGGTGATCGCCTCGGAACTTGACGACGACCTGGGCGGCATGGAAGAAGACTTCCTCGGCGCCGAGGTGGACGACGACAGCGAGCTTTCACTGGAAGACGAGCTGGGCGACGAGACCTTCTCTCGCCGGATTGACGATCCGGTGCGGATGTATCTCACTCAGATGGGTGAAATTCCTCTGCTCAAGCGAGACGAAGAAATTCGTCTGGCCAAGGAAATTGAAGACACCCGCCGCTCGTTCCGCGGCAAGGTGCTCGAATGCCACTATGCCCTGCTGCTGGTGGTGGAAGACCTTCGCAAGGTTCATGCCGGCGACCTGCCTTTTGATCGCACGATCAAGGTCTCCGTCACTGAAAATCTTGAAAAGGATCAGATCCTCCGCCGCATGCCGGCCAACCTTGCCACTCTTGACGGCCTGATTGAACGCAATCGTCAGGATTTCAAGGCACTCAAGCATGCCCATGGCGACCGAGCCAGACAGCGTGAAATTTTTGAACGTATTTCGGTTCGTCGCCGCAAGTGTGTCAAGCTGGTTGAAGAGCTGTCGATTCGCACCCAGCGGGTCATCCCCCGTATGAAGCGTATTGAGCAGATTGCCCAGCGGATGACACAGCTCTCCGCCGAGCTTCGCGAGATGAAGAAGTCGGGTCAGACGGGTGAAGATTACGCCAATCTGATGAAGGAACAGAAGGACCTGATGGTCATGACGCTGGAGACGCCCGGCACGCTGGGCCGCCGCGTTCGCAAGATGACTGGCCGGTTCCGCTCTTATGAAGAGGCCAAGCGTCAGCTATCGGGCGGCAACCTGCGACTGGTTGTTTCCATTGCCAAGAAATACCGCAACCGTGGTCTCTCCTTCCTCGACCTGATTCAGGAAGGCAACACCGGCCTGATGCGAGCCGTTGATAAATACGAATACCGCCGTGGCTTCAAGTTCAGCACCTACGCCACCTGGTGGATTCGTCAGGCCATTACCCGAGCCATTGCCGACCAGGCCCGCACCATTCGTATTCCCGTGCACATGATTGAAACCATGTCGCGGCTGCGTAACGTGCAGAAGAAGTTGCTGCAGGAAAAAGGCCGCGAACCGACGATCGACGAAGTGGCCAAATTCGCCAATATCTCGATTGATGAAGCCCGCCGCGTGATGAAAATCAGCCGCCACCCGATTTCGCTTGATCGACCAGTCGGCGAGTCGGAAGACAGCTACTTCGGCGACTTCATTGAAGACGATTCGGTGGAAAGCCCGATAAACGCCGCCACTCAGGAAATGCTCAAGGATAAAATTGATCAGGTCCTGAAGACGCTGACCTATCGCGAGCGTGAGATCATCAAGCTGCGATACGGCCTGGGCGATGGCTACACCTATACGCTGGAAGAGGTGGGCCGAATCTTCAAGGTGACGCGAGAACGCGTCCGCCAGATTGAGGCGAAGGCCGTGCGAAAATTACAACATCCCGTTCGAAGTCGGCAGCTTGAGGGATTCCTTGAGCATACCGGCTAACGCGAAGCACGCTAAAGTCGATGACCCCAAAGGTCATCGGCTTTTTTTGTTGCCTCCGGGCATCCACTTGTGAGAGATTGATGCAATGGACGACATCAACCGCGAAATGGCTCATGGATGGCTAACTGAACCCGACATGTGACACCGAAACGAACCATGACCACGACTGCCAATTCCCTGCGCGAGATTCACTCACTTCATCAGCGGGCCCGGGCGATTCAGGATCGCCTTGCTTCCCACCCCAAATCAGTGGCCGCCCGCAACGCCATCGTCGCCAAAAAAGAGACCGGCCTGGAACAGGCCAAAAAAGACCTTCAACAGGTTAAGGTTGCCAGGGGCCTGAAAGAGAGCCAGCGCAAGAGTGTGATCTCAAAGATCGAAGACTTTTCGACCAAGCTCCTCTCCGTCAAGAAAAACGAAGAATACAAGGCGATTCAGAACGAGATTGCCTTGCTCAAGTCGCAGATGGGCAAGCTGGACGACGAGCTGATCGAGCACGAGCTGGACATGGACGCTCGGGCCGAGAAGATCAAGGAAAATGAAGCCGAAGTCGCCAAGCTTAAGGCTGATCTCGCCGCCTTCAACAAAAAATTTGATGATGATAAACCGACGGATGAAGCCAATCTGGCCGACCTTTCCACCAAGATTGCAGCGGCCGAAGCAATCATCCCCGACGACATTCGCGACGCCTATCAGCGCGTGATTCGCACAAAAGGTGCCGATGCCCTGGCGATGGTCGAAGAAAACGCCTGCACCGGCTGCTTTATGGCCGTGACGAGCCAGATGGTTAACGACCTGATTAACTGCGACAAACTTGTCTTTTGCCGAAGCTGCGGCCGCGTGCTCTACATGGCGGAAGAGACCGAACGAGTCAAGCGCCGAAGTATGTAAGATTCTGTCGGACAATACGATTTTATGTGATGGCACGTTTCCTCGTGCCATTATGTCTTAATCGATACAAAACCAAATCGAAGTCGAGAAATACTTTATTTACTACCGGCATACGGTTTCTTACGTCCTTTTTATCTGTATTAGGCTATTTTGTATTTGTGAGCCAATAGCATTCAAACTAGCCGCCGTAATCATAGATTCATATGAATAGTTTACTTGCAATTGCTTACGTTTTGGGTTAGCTGAAATGCCGCAATGAAAGTGATCAAGCTAAAACATGGTTTAACATAACCCTATTTATTTCATGAACATGTTATGGATTTAGAAAATCTCAGTGAACACTTGCCGGCTACCGTTTTCTTTATGAAACCGACAAAGATATTTCGAATACACGATTTTTCTAAGACGAATTTACATTACTTGTTTCTCAGGCGAATTAGGCCTTATTTTGGATTTTAAAACGAAATAAAAAAACAAAGTCTTGACTATTAAATATAGCATTAATACTATATTTGTGTACGGAAGAACAACTCTTTGTATTCAAGGTGTTTTGCGAAAAGAGGCAGGATAATGCCGCGTAGGAATCAGGCCGAGGAAGACCCGATCTTTAATCGGATTGGAGTGCTGCGAGCTGAACGAGGAGTTTCGCGTCAGGCGCTCGCCGAGGCTGTGGGAGTGCATTATCAGACGATCGGTTATCTGGAGCGGGGAGCGTGGCATCCATCGCTCGGACTGGCTCTGAAAATTGCCAAATTTTTCAATCTGCCGATGGATGCAATCTTCTCAGATCGACCTTTCGAACCCATGAGCAATCGCCTTTACGGCGAAAGAAATGAGGAAAAGAAATGACAACAAAAAATTCAAATCGAATTCAGGATTCGGCTTACAAGGCCATTTACAGAAACCTCTGTGCTCAGGCTTTTTCAGATCCTGCATTTCACTCGATTCAGAATGCTCGAGAAAGGCGATATTTAAGCCGTACTCATATCGCATGGTCCCTGTTATTGAGCCTTGTATTTGATTTGCTCACAAGCGGCATGATGGAAAGCTGGTTCAGTCGCAATTTGGGATTCGGGGCAACTACAGCCGCAGTCATCAGTTTTGTGATTGTTGTCGTATGCCTTGGTTTCTGGATCTTGACGACAGGTTTGCTTAATGCCAGCGTAGGAGGCGCGACTGAACTGCATGATCGATATCTGGATGAGGCACAGCGTGCACTACGAGATGCCGCCTATCGCAAAGCCTATTGGTTTGTCGCTCTGGCCGCCATCGTCATCTGGTTGACCTTGCAAGCCATTGGATTTGAAACTGTAAAAATCTTGACGCGAGTCTGGTTTCTGCTTGTGATCATCATCGTATGTGCCCCAGTTCATATCATGGCCTTGACAATGCCCGACAGCAATTTCGAGGACGAAATAGCTATATCACCACCTCAGACTCAGTAAAGAAACAAAGGTGCGGAAAGTATCTTTACACGTGGTTTCGTCATTGGGCACGAATATTCGTGCCTATTCTGATTCATGAGCTTCGTTTTTTTCAGAAAACCGTAGTTGGCAATTATGCGAGGGAGTCTTCTGAATAGTGAATTTGTATTTACAGCTGTTTGAGCAAGGTTAAACCTAAGTATGAGCTTTGAAGTTGTGATTTTGAATCGTCGATTTGCTGAAATCCTGGGATTTGCTGCGAATTGAACCGATAATGAAATCAATAAAAAGTGAGGTGGTTTATATGGCCGGAGGTAATTGCTATTAATAGCCGTCTTATCTGGAGCCGGAATTTAAGGCTGTTACGATAACAAATCGCAACTACAAAGATTAGGAGCGTGGGTCCATTACTGAGATGTTTTCGACAAATACCCGCCCCTGGCTTCCAGTTCGGAATAGCCTGCTGCTTTGTTTCTGTTACTAAAAGTATCTGATAGAAAAAAAGTTAAGATTCTTGTTTGTATGCAGTTGTTGAAATCAAATTAAATGAATCAGGTATTAATCAATCATTGATTACAGAGGCATGACAGATTGAAATTATTCCGGAACTTCCAGCTCTCTATACAAATCAAACGTGTTGTCATTTCAATAGACCGCCCCAAAAGTTATCCCATGGGTAAAGGCCCCGAAAAGCATGAGTCCCATTACATCGCAGAACAGTTGACGCACCGCGCCCTTTGCCTATATCATTCGATGCAAGTGTGCTTCAGATTCTTTTTCTGAAGTCTGTATCGCCCGACACGCCTAAAAGTGAGCAAAGTACATGGCCGGCAAAGCCCTCGAAGTGACGTCCGCCAATTGGGAAACCTCCGTCATTCAAAGCGATAAGCCCGTTCTCGTCGATTTCTGGGCCCCGTGGTGCGGACCCTGCCGCATGCTCGCCCCAGTTGTTGAGAAGCTGGCCGTCGAATTTGAAGGCAAGGCCGTGATCGCCAAGCTCAATACCGATGTCGCCGGCGACATCGCCGGCTCGCTCGGCGTTTCAGCCATTCCCACCGTCTTTATCTTCAAAGGTGGTCAGGCCGTTGCCCGCCTTGTCGGCGTTCAGCCTGAGTCAAAATATCGCGACGAACTTAATAAGCTCATCGGCTGATTGCCTATCGTCGCCGATTTAGACAATTCTCGAAAGGGGTGGATATCGTCCGCCCCTTGCTTTTTTGATATTCAAAAAAATGTCTTTAACCCATCCGCTGCTAAAAGTTTGTGGCATTACCCAGCCTGCTCAGGCACAGTCGCTCGCCCGGCTCGGCGTTGGCCTGATTGGCCTGAATTTTCATCCGTCTTCGCCCCGATACGTCGCCCCTGACCTGGCCGCTGAGATTGCTCAGGCCTGGGGCTCGCCCAGCTCGGCCGTTGGCCTTTTCGTGAACCGAACGCCCGATGAGATTTTCGAGATCCAGGCCAAAGTTGGTTTCGGTATTGCGCAACTTCATGGCGAAGAATCACTTGAGACGATTTGCGCCGTCGCTGCCCGCCTGCCGGTGATCCGTGCGTTTCGCGTCAAAGATGCCGAGTCGCTTGCCCTTGCCCGCAACCAGATCGCCCGGCTTGCGGCACAGAATGTATCGCTCTATGCGGCTTTGATTGATGGTTATAGCGCGGCGGCCCATGGCGGCACGGGCGTTGCAGTTGAGCGGCATCTGGTGGAATCAGCCCAAGGGCTGCACCCACGGCTGATGCTGGCCGGCGGTTTATCGCCGAATAATCTTGCCGAGCGGCTTGGGTGGATCAAACCATGGGCGATTGATGTGGCCAGCGGTGTTGAAATTTCGCCCGGTGTGAAAGATCTTGATGCGGTTTTAGCCATGCTGCGTATCATTTCGGCAACACCGGCTGGCTAATCGTTGACACGGCTGTGCGCCCGTGCGTACAATATTAACAGTGGGTTTCAGAAATTCAGTTGATCGATACGATGATGCGTGAATGATTGGGGAGGGTCGGCCATGTCTGTTATTGAGTCAGCGATGGTTGATTCGCTGGGGCGTCGTCGTCAGCCGGGTCAGTCATCAGGGCTGAAGCGGCCTCTGCCGCTACCGCCTGACTGGCAGAGCCGGTCGGTGCGCATGGCCCTGCCCGCGGCTGACTGGCAGGCACTTGAATCGCTGGCGGCGTTTTACGCTCCGGGGGCTTCAAGCATGTCGGCGGCGCTGGGTGCGGTAGTGCATCAATTATTGGAAACGCATCGGCGAACGGAAGAATTTCGTTGGAACCCGGATGACTGGATGGAGTGGGAACGCCGCAAGACTTTGCGGCTGCTGCGACTTGCCGTCTGAGGGATCGTTTCCCCTGGGTGTGCAATGCATGCGTCTTGTTTTCAAATCTGACTGGGAGTTTCTCTTTTGGCTAACGTGACGATCAAGCATGATGTCAAGGACCTCGGGCTTGCCCCGGTGGGTCTTTCCCGCATTCTCTGGGCTGAGCGCGACATGCCCGTGCTGCGTGCCATTCGCGAGCGATTTGAGCGGGAAAAGCCGCTGGCCGGCATGAAAATGTCTGCCTGTCTGCACGTAACGGCCGAGACGGCCAACCTGGCCCGCACGCTGGTTGCTGGCGGTGCCGACCTTGTTTTGGTCGCCTCCAACCCGCTCTCCACGCAGGACGACGTTGCCGCCAGCCTTGTGGCTGATTTCGGCGTACCTGTCTTTGCGATCAAGGGTGAAGACGAGCACAGCTACTATCGCCACATTCGTGCCGCACTTGAGCACGAGCCAAACGTGACGATGGACGACGGTGCCGACCTTGTCTCGGCCATGATCTTCATCGCCCTGAACCGCATGGACGACCTCCATCCGGAAGTGCGCAGCTGGGCCTCGAAGATGACGACCGACCAGCGTCAGCAGGTCTCAAGCCGCGTTTGCGCCTCGATGGAAGAGACGACTACCGGCGTGATTCGTCTTCGTGCCATGGAAAAAGATGGCGTGCTGCTGCTGCCGGTCATCGCCGTGAACGATGCCGAAACCAAGCACTTGTTTGACAACCGCTATGGCACGGGCCAATCGACGATCGACGGCGTCATCCGCGCCACCGACATGCTGCTGGCAGGCCGTACCGTTGTCGTTGCCGGCTATGGCTGGTGTGGCAAGGGCGTGGCCCTTCGTGCCCGCGGCATGGGTGCCCATGTGATCGTAACGGAAATCAATCCGATTCGCGCCCTGGAAGCAGCGATGGACGGCTTCCAGGTAGCCCCGATGGCCGAAGCCGCCAAGGTCGGCGATCTCTTCATCACCGTCACAGGCGATATTCACGTTCTGCGTGCTGAGCATTTCGCCGTGATGAAGGACGGTGCCATGATCTGCAACAGCGGCCACTTTAACGTGGAACTGGCTCTTGACCAGCTTGCCGGCCTGGCCGTCAACTGCCGCAAGGGTGTGCGTGAATTTGTTGACGAATACGAGCTGCCCAGCGGCAATCGTATTTTCGTGCTCGGCGAAGGCCGCCTGATCAATCTGGCTGCCGCCCACGGCCACCCGGCCAGCGTGATGGATATGTCGTTTGCTGCCCAGGCTTTGGCCACCGAATGGTCAGTCAAGAGCAAGGGCCAGCTCAGCCACCACGTGCACAAGGTGCCACGCGAGATCGACGAATGGGTCGCCCGCCTGAAGCTCCAGACGATGGGCATCGGCCTCGACGACTTGACCGACGAACAGCAGAAATACCTCAACAGCTGGGAAATGGGCACCTGATTGCCATATCTCTTCAGCCAGTAATTTGTAATTCAAAAGAGCGAGCTAAGGCTCGCTCTTTTCTTTTCAATTCCATTTTATTTTTCATCTCGGCAGGTTTGACTGCCACCACTTGTTTGAATTGTTCGAAATAGATTTCAATTCAATTTAGGGTCAAAAGACGCATTTGATTCTTAGAGAGCATTTTTATTGCCAGTTTTATTTCTGCTAGCGTTGGGTTTAAATTTAAAAACAAATAAAAATTTCCTATCCTTTTACAAATAAAAACCAGACATTCAAAAGAATTGTTGGTGTAATCGCATCAGTTGTTTCATTGAACAAGTCAGTCTGTTGTTTCAGGTGAATCATCAAGCTGTGAGATAAAATCAGATGGACAACTTCAAGCTGTTTCGTGCCATAAGGAAAAAGAGAGTGAATCATAAAATTATTAGGAATTTCCAGTAAGGTTATGTTATTATCTTCTCCTTAAATGGATTGTAGGCGTCATACGCTGAAACAGGCCTGTTCCTAAGACATATCGCACGCGGCAGACCCATGAAAACCGACGAAATTCGCGAAGCCTATCTCTCATTCTTTGAATCCAAGGGATGTGTTCGCAAGCCGAGCGACGTTCTGGTTCCCAACGACCCCACCGTGCTCTTCACTGGCGCGGGCATGAACCAGTTCAAGCGGGAGTTCATGGGGCTGGGCGATCCATCGTTCAAAAAAGCCACCACGTGCCAGATGTGTATCCGGACTGGCGATATTGAGAATGTCGGCCGCACGCCGCGCCACATGACATTCTTTGAAATGCTCGGCAATTTCTCGTTTGGCGACTATTTCAAGCGCGAAGCGATTCACTGGGCATGGGAACTGCTGACCAAAGTGCTCAAGATCGATCCAAACCGTTTGACAATCACGGTTTATCAGGACGACGACGAAGCTTTCGGCATCTGGAATAAAGAAGTGGGCCTTGCCCCCGACCGGATCACACGCATGGGCGAGGCCGACAATTTCTGGCCCGCCAGCGCCCCCAGCGAAGGCCCCAACGGCGTTTGCGGCCCCTGTTCCGAGATTTTCTATCAGGGCGATGGTCTGGAGCCGGTGGAAATCTGGAACTTGGTTTTCACCCAGTTTAATCGTGTCGGGTTTCAGGAACTTGAGCCGCTGCCTGCCAAGAATATTGATACCGGCATGGGCCTTGAGCGCATGGCCGCCGCCATGCAGGGCGTAAGGTCCAATTTTGAAATCGACATCTTCAAGCCGCTGGTGGCTGCCGCATCGGATGCTGTGGGCGTGGCTTACGACCGCGACACGCCCAATGGCGTGCGCATTCGCCGCATGGCCGACCACGCCCGTGCTCTGACCTTCACAATTCATGAAAATGTTCGCCCCAGCCCTGAAAAGCAGGGTTATGTGGTGCGCCGACTGCTGCGCCGGGCCGTGCTTGATGCCTATCAGATGGGCCGACGCGAGCCGTTCCTTTACAAGCTGCCGCCGATGGTGGCCGAAGTGATGAAAGCCGCCTACCCCGACATATCCGAGAGCGTGGTGCGGGTTCAGAACATCATCAAGCTTGAAGAAGAGCAGTTTCTGCAGAACTTGGAAAACGGCCTGAAGAAGCTGTCGGACACCTTCCGCAAGACATCTGCAGGCGGCCATTCGGCCGTTTCGGGCAAAGATGCCTTTGAGCTGCATGCCACTTACGGCATTCCGGTGGAAGTGACCCAATCGCTGGCCGGCGACCAGAATCTGGCCGTTGATATGGAAGGCTTTACCAAAGCGCAGGAAGAGCATTCCAAGGTCTCGCGTGGCACCACCGAAGCGGCCGCCGTATTTACCGTCGGCCCGGTGGATGAAGTCAAGCGTAAGCAAAAAGGGCAGGGCACCGAGTTTCTGGGCTATCAGGGCACTGAAGCCACCGCAACGGTTGTTGGCCTGATCGCCGGCGAAAACCTGCTGGAAAATGCCCATGTGGATCATGCCCACAAGAAGCTGGTGGTGGTGCTTGACCGCACTCCATTTTACGGCGAAAGTGGTGGCCAGGTAGGCGATATCGGCATGATCACCGGCCCCGGCTTTGTTTTTCAGGTGGACGACACACAGAAGCAGGCCGACATCTTCCTGCACATCGGCCGCCTGATGGAAGGCGAAATCAAGGTTGGTGCGGGCGTTACGGCTAAAGTCGATACCGACCGTCGCCAGGCCATTCGCCGCGCCCATTCGGCTACGCATGTGCTGCATCATGCCCTGCATATCCATTTGGGCAAGCATGCGCAGCAGGCTGGCTCGAAGGTCGAACCCGATCGACTCCGGTTTGACTTTTCCAACCCCGAAGCTGTGGGGCGGGATCGCCTGCGTCAGATTGAAAAGACGGTCAACGAGCGGGTTCTCCGGGCAGAGGCTGTCAATTGGTCGATCATGCCGATTGCCGACGCCCGTGCCAAAGGCGCGATGGCCCTTTTCGGTGAGAAATATCCGGAAAATGTCCGGGTCGTTGAGATGGGTGAATTCTCTAAAGAGCTTTGCGGCGGCACCCATCTGGATAATGTCGGGCAGATCGGCCTGGTGCGGATTATCGGCGAGGAATCGGTCTCGGCCGGCACACGGCGCATCTCGGCAGTCACCGGCCCGGCAGCACTTGAGCTGATGACGCACGAGGCTGAAACGCTGGCCGATGCGACTTCGCTGCTGAAGGTTGCCCCTGGGCAGCTTTCGGGCCGTATTTCATCCCTGATGGAAGAGATCAAGACACTGAAGAAAGCGGCCACAAGCCGCAAGGCGGAAGGCGGCGGCCGTATTCCGCCAGACCAGCTTATCGCGGATGCTCCGACGGTGGCTGGTGTGAAGGTGGTGGTCGCGGAAATCGACGGCATGACGACCGACGACCTGAAGCAATTGGTGGATGTCCTTCGGCGCAAGGCTGAGGGCAAGAATCTGGCGGCTCTGCTGATCGCCAAGGCTGAGGAAGGTAAGGTCACGATTGTCTCTGGCCTGACTCCCGACCTGGTGGCCCGCAAGGTTTCGGCCGGGCAATGGGTAAAGGAAGTGGCCCCGGTGGTTAATGGTGGCGGTGGCGGCAAGCCCGACATGGCCACAGCCGGCGGCAAGGATCAGTCAAAAATTGCCGATGCCTTGCAGAAGGCTCGTGAAGTGATTGTAGAAAAACTGGGCTAAGGCCCGGTTCGGCGGTTGCCGAAATCTGCGAAGGATCGTTTGGTAATATTTCGGCTCTGGCTGTTTTTCAGAAAATTTTTCAGCAGTTGCCGTGCCAGCATGCGCGGCAGCTACAGGTGTGATTTTACTCCCAAGTCTCTTAATTTCAGGTGAATCATGCTTCAGCCCCGAGCATTCGTCAAGAAGATTGCAGATCGATTGAAGGTCAGACCACTGTCGTATTTAAGCATGAATAACTTTGCGACAGTCCTGAAAGTTGTCAAATTGGAAACGGGCAAACCGGATAGTGAGAACCCACCAATTGCCCTGAAAGTCAGGCATTTGAGCACATCGCGGCTGCACA